>NZ_JBEUDO010000001.1:0-153712 GCF_050584665.1 Nitrosomonas sp. ANs5 | reverse complement strand
GTACTATGCGTGCGGTACCACAACATCGAGTTGAATATCACCGCACCCAGAATATTACCAATCGTCACAGGAATCTGATTCCACCACCACCACTGTGAAATGGTAACATCAGCCCCCGACAGTATTCCGATCGGGAAAACAAACATATTCACCACAGCATGTTCAAAGCCTAACGCGAAGAAGGTGGCGATCGGCAACCAAATCAGCATGACCTTGCCAGGCACGCTACGCGATGCCTTTGCAAAAACCGGGCCAAGGCTGACCAGCCAGTTACACAACACCCCCATGCCCACTGCAGCCAGCCAACCATTCATGCCAAATTCGGAATAAGAGGCTTTCTTTTCAGCAAGCTTGGCCAGTGTGGTCAATGCACCGCTGGGCTCCGTAGAGCCACCCTTGGTCAACGAGAACCAAAGTAGCCAGGCAAAGAAAATACCGCCCACCAAATTGGCGATAAATGTCCAGGACCAGTTGCGCACGACGCTTGGAAGCTTGATTCGGCCAGCAAACATGGCCATCGGCATGACCGAGAAACTACCGGTTGCCATTTCCAAGCCGAGCATGGCCAACATGATATATCCCACCGGGAAGATCAAACCTGCGGCCGCTGTCGTCCAGCCCTGGGATACCAATAATGCAGTCAACGCCGTGGCATAAGCAAGAAATGGCGTACACAGAAATCCTCTCACCAGGATCTGCGATACATTGAATTTACTTTTCTTGACCGCATCCTCGACAAGATCGCGCCCCATCTGCGGAGGCAACACCTGATCCAAGGCCGAAGCATCACCTCCTTTAGCGGGTACCGCACCCACACTTTCACCAGTGCCAGGCATGCTTCCTGCAGCAACACTGGCGGAGGATGACGCTGTTGTCACATTCTCACCGGCATGCCCACCACCGCCTGACAAGCTTTCGGCGACAATACTTGATTGAATGACCTGTTCGTTTGAACTGATCGTCGGTTGTTCGGATTCTTTCATATTTTCTCTTAGATAACGTTAGTAGAGGAAATGCTGACTGTTATACTATGCGATGCTATGCATGGTGGCCATCGATTTTGCCACATCTTGAGATGACCGGCAAGCAACCGGGCCATCCGCTGAATAAGTTAAGTCACTGATAGAGCAAGTGCTAATTTGCTGGGAATCTTATACAAATGAAGGAAATTGGCTTTATCGGTCTAGGCATTATGGGCAAACCCATGGCCAGACACTTGATTGAAAATGGCTATACGGTTTATTTAAACTCCCGCAGTGGTGTGCCGGATGAACTGATTGCCTTGGGCGGTCGGGCTTGCCCTACCCCCAGGGAGGTAGCAGAAAAATCCGAGGTCATTTTTCTAATGCTGCCGGACACTGCACATGTTGAAACCGTGCTGTTCGCCCAGAGTGGCATTGTAGAAGGCCTGTCGGCAGACTATTCTCGGCCCCGAATCATTGTAGACATGAGTTCGATATCACCCGTTCAAACTTGGGCATTTGCTGAACGGCTATCGGAACTGGGTCATCATTACGCTGACGCGCCGGTTTCTGGCGGTGAAATTGGTGCCCAAAATGCCACACTGACGATCATGGTTGGCGCCACCGAAGCCATTTTCGAAACGATCAAACCGGCGCTGGCGGTAATGGGGCAAACGATTACCCGGATAGGCGATCCTGGCACCGGGCAAATCTGCAAGGTCGCAAACCAGATTGTTGTTGCGCTGACGCTGGAAGCTGTAGCAGAAGCATTGGTGTTTGCTTCCAAAGCGGGGGCGGATCCAGAAAAAGTAAGGCAAGCGCTGCTGGGCGGATTCGCGGCATCGCGCATCCTCGAGGTTCATGGTGAACGGATGATCAAACATACATTCGATCCTGGGTTCCGCATTGATTTACAGGTCAAGGATCTGAGCATTGCACTAGCCAGCGCCTCGGCTCTGGGCGTGAGCCTGCCCGGCACCGCCCTAGCCCAATCACTCTATAATGCGTGCCTGGCACAAGGCGATGCGCGCGCGGACAATTCAGCCATTGTCCGCGTACTTGAGAAATTGGCTGAGCATGATCTGACCAAACCGACACCATGCAACGCACCCGATTAATCCAGGCATTCCGGAATTTTCTGCCGACGGAATCCGTATTGGCGGCTCCAGAAGATCTCAGACCCTACGAATGCGATGCTTTGTCTGCTTACCGACAGTTGCCCATGCTCGCGGTATTGCCGCAAACTGAGGCGGAAATAGTTGAAATTCTCAGGATCTGCCATGCCGAACAAGTGCCTGTCGTCGCGCGCGGCGCTGGCACAGGCCTTTCGGGCGGCGCGCAGCCACATGCCGAAGGCGTGCTGGTATCCCTCGCCAAGTTAAACCATATTCTGGAAATCGATCCCTTGGCATGTAGCGCACGGGTACAACCTGGCGTCAGAAATCTGGCAATCAGCGAAGCGGCCGAGGCTTATGGTTTATACTACGCGCCCGATCCCTCCTCACAGATTGCCTGCACGATTGGAGGCAACGTAGCGGAAAACTCGGGCGGCGTGCATTGCCTTAAATATGGCTTGACTGTGCATAACATTCTGAAACTGCGCGTATTGACGATCGAAGGGGCTTGCCTGGAAATTGGCGGGGATGCACTGGATAGCCCCGGTTTTGACTTGCTCGCATTGATGACAGGCAGTGAAGGCATGCTGGGCATTGTCACAGAAATCACGGTCAAGCTTCTCCCCAAGCCGGAAACTGCCAAGCTGGTCATGGCCATGTTCGACGATATCAAAAAAGCGGGCGAAGCCGTCGCCAACGTTATTCGGGCCGGCATTATTCCAGCCGGAATGGAAATGATGGATAAAATCACCATTCATGCCGTCGAGGATTTCATTCACGCCGGTTACGACAAGGATGCCGCAGCCATTTTGCTCTGTGAATCGGATGGCCTGGAAGAAGAAGTGGCCGACGAAATCCGTCAGATCCAGGCCATTCTGACTGCCAGCGGAGCCGTGCGTGTCGCTACATCGCGTAATGAACATGAACGTCAGCGATTCTGGGCTGGGCGCAAAGCTGCATTCCCCGCGGCAGGTAGAATCTCTCCTGATTATTACTGCATGGACGGCACCATTCCCCGCAAACACCTGGCCCAGGTTCTGCAGCAAATCGAACAGCTCTCCATGGCATATGGCCTGCGGTGCATGAATGTCTTCCATGCCGGCGATGGCAATTTACACCCGCTGATTCTCTACGATGCCAATCAGCCAGGAGAATTACAAAAAGCGGAAGACTTTGGTGCACGCATCCTGGAAATCTGTATCGCAGCAGGTGGCACGCTTACCGGCGAGCATGGTGTCGGGATCGAAAAACTCAATCAGATGTGTTTGCAATTCAATGATGCTGAACGCGAACTTTTCCACGCCATCAAAAGCGCATTTGATCCCACAATGCTGCTGAATCCAGGCAAGGCTGTTCCCACGCTCCATCGATGCGCCGAATTCGGCGCAATGCATGTCCATCGTGGAACAGAGAAATTCCCGGAAATACCGAGATTCTGATCTCTACCTTGAACGATCTGAAATTTCCATCATGCAGGCTATACTCGATCATCTAACCAACACCCTCATTGAAGCTGGCACAAACAAACAATTGTTATGCATCCACGGTGGCCGGAGCAAGGATTTCTATGGCAATCCGCAGGCATTGCACCCTCCCAAGCTGGATCTAACCCCCTATCAAGGCATACTTGATTACGAGCCCAGCGAGCTGGTGATCACCGCGCGTGCCGGTACACGCATGCAGGATTTGGAAAAAACATTAAATGACCAGGGGCAAATGCTAGCCTTTGAGCCGCCCTGTTTCAACCTATCGACGACACTCGGCGGGTGTGTGGCCGCCGGGCTCTCCGGTCCCAGGCGTGCCTACGCCGGTGCAGTCAGAGACTATGTGCTAGGTGTCAAACTGCTCGATGGCAAAGGAAACGTACTGTCCTTTGGCGGCCGTGTCATGAAGAATGTGGCAGGCTACGATGTTTCCCGCCTCATGGTGGGTGCAATGGGCACGCTGGGCGTACTGCTCGAGATCTCCCTGAAGGTCCTGCCCAGGCCGGCATCGGAACGGACTCTAGGCTTTCAGGTAGCGATGAACAAGGCCATAGCAATCATGCGTGAATGCGCTGGCAGCCCCCTGCCGGTTTCCGCGACGTGTTTTGTCGATAATCATTTGTATATCCGGCTTTCTGGTGCCGAATCCGCCATTCGGGCAGCGCACGGCAAACTGGGTGGTGAATGGCTCAGTGACGATATGCACTTCTGGAATGCCATCAGGCACCACACCCATCCATTTTTTACGATGAAAAGCATGCTCTGGCGTTTGTCGGTCAAAGCCACGACACCGCCCCTGTCATTGCCTGGCACACAGATGATCGAATGGGGCGGTGCGCTACGCTGGCTGGCTATGGATGAGCACGATTGTCATCCGGCCGTGATTCGCGACCTGGCATCCAGTGCGGGTGGACATGCAACGCTGTTTTATGGAGACAAAACGGTGGCCCCAGTCTTTCACCCCCTGTCCCCTGCCCTGTTGACCCTACACCGGCGCCTGAAAGATCAATTCGATCCGGCAGGTATCCTGAATCCTCAACGCATGTACACCGAGCTTTAATCACCATGCAAACCCGCCTCTCCGATCTCATCAAGGATACACCTGAAGGAAAAGAAGCCGATGCCATCCTGCGCAGCTGTGTGCATTGTGGCTTCTGTCTGGCAACCTGTCCCACTTATCAATTATTGGGCAATGAGCTTGACAGTCCACGGGGGCGAATTTATCTGATCAAACAATTGATGGAAGGCGAGCCAGTCACTCATAGCACGCAATTACACCTTGATCGCTGTCTGACCTGCCGTGCATGCGAGACCACCTGCCCTTCAGGGGTGCGCTATAGTCATTTACTGGACATCGGCCGTGGCATGGTCGAGCGGCGTGTCGAACGCCCACCCCATGCCAAATTTGTGCGTTATTTATTGCGCACACTGTTACCCAATCGGACAATATCCGGTCTCTTGTTTGGTTTGGTCCGCATGGGACGCCCGCTGCTGCCAGGTCGGTTAAAAAAGCTAGTTGCTCCCGCATCCAGGGCAGCCGACGATTTGCCCCGGACAAACCATGCACGCACCATGCTGATTCTGGATGGCTGCGTACAGCCGGCCTTGACGCCCAACACCAACCGCGCCGCTGCCCGCGTGTTGGACAAGCTCGGGATTTCACTCATTGCGACAAAACAGGCCGGGTGTTGTGGTGCACTGGCCTACCACCTCAATGCCCAGGAAGAAGGGCTCGATGCCATGCGTCGCAATATCGATGTCTGGTGGCCTCATGTCACCCACAAGGACAGACCGGTCGAAGCGATTGTCATAACCGCAAGCGGCTGTGGAGTGACCGTCAAAGACTATGGGCATCTCTTACAACACGATCCGGTCTATGCCGGGAAAGCCGCGCGCATCTCGGAATTGGCACGTGACATCAGCGAAATCATCGCCTCAGAGATCACCAGCCTGACATCCTTGCTGAACCCGTCTGAACCAGCGCCCTCACCACGCCATATCGCTTTTCATGCCCCTTGCACATTGCAGCATGGCATGCGTTTGGGGGGTAAGGTCGAAAGCATCCTGGAGGCATCAGGTTTTCATTTGTCCAAGGTAGCAGATGCGCACCTTTGTTGTGGATCGGCCGGTACCTATTCGATTTTACAACCGAAACTTTCTCGCCAGTTGCGCGATAACAAGCTCGCCGCGCTGACTGCGGATAATCCCGAGTTACTGGTGACGGCCAATATCGGCTGTCAAACGCATCTGCAGGGTGGGGTAGATTTGCCCGTGCGGCACTGGATTGAAATACTGGATGAAAGACTCAACCAACACGCCTCAGGGTGACAGATTCAGCAATCATCTTCCCTGCACACCTCAGTCTGGACCAGGCACAGCCTAGGAGGCTGTCCGAGAATAGCGATCGTAGCGAGGGCGAGGCTGGTTGAGTTGGATTTTTCGATCATTTGAGGCGAATAGTCGTTCTATTTAACGAAAAGGATCGTAAAATCCGGCCAATCAGCCTCGTCCGCAGTAGATCAGTCTATTCTCGGACAGCCTCCTAGTCAGCTGTTCCGCCGCTATTCCGCAAGCAGTTGATCGTCAGGAAAGCCCATACTCCTGTGCCAGTTTCTCGCCCCATGCCGCCAGATTATCCAGCATTTGCGCTGCGTCAGGCGCATGCGGCGGAGGCTGATTACGCAACAGCTTTATTTTTTCGCGGTATTCGGTCAGCGTCAGACATCCGGTGCTCACCTTCTCTGTGAGGTGGGCACGACAAATCATTCGCCAACGCTGTCTTTCTTCACCAGATAACGTCGCTGGCCAGTTACGCGCACGATAGCGGAACAGCAGTTCCGGGTAGCGTGCATCCCGGAATGGCAAAGCCAGTTCAGTCAGCTGCTCCGGCAAGGCTGTACGGACCCTCGGCAACAGACTGCGGTCGTGATCACCGATGAATCCTTGATAAAGCGCCTGATCGGCATCATTGGCCATCATGGGTTCGCGCAGCGCATAGGCACACCTGACACGCTGCCAAAAATCCTGATGATTTTGCAGTAACTGCCAATGATGACGGCATGTGTCGATATCCAGCTTGATTCTGTGCGCAACCTTATCATCGATAATTTTCTGAGGCGCAACGGCCGGACACTTATTCATTCTCACCGTCTTCACGGGTAAACGTAGCTGACCGGCCGCCAAATCCGATTGGGAGGTGAACAGACATTCAGCCAGTGCGTCCGTATCCAGCCCCAAAAAAGGCGTTGGATCATGCCGTAAATCATATGCCAGGATACTATTGGTATTGTTCTCCTCAGCTAGCAACGGCATAATCAAGGTTGTGCAACCATACTCTGCCGGATACATACGTGAGGTATGCAGCACTGGGGTATGCTTTGCCAGATCCAGCAACTCCGATACTGCGCGCTTGTTGCGCAAGCGAAACAACCAGTCGTATAACCGTGGCTGCCGCGCGCGTAACAAACGCGCCAGTGCAATCGTCGCCCGCACATCTGACAAGGCATCATGCGCACTGTCATGTGCCAGCTCATTAGCAGAGGCGATATCTTCCAAGCGAAAGCTTGGCCTGCCCCCCTCATTCAGCGGCCAGATGATACCTTCAGGGCGCAATGCGTAAGTCATGCGCACCAGATCAATCAAATCCCAGCGTGAATTGCCATGCTGCCATTCACGCGCATAAGGATCGTAGAAATTACGATAGAGTGCGTAGCGGGTGACTTCATCATCAAAACGCAGGGTATTGTAGCCCAGTGCGCAAGTACCCGGTTGCATCAGCTGTTCATGAATACGGGCAATAAACGCTGGCTCCATGAGCCCCCGCTCATCCGCCATCTGGGGAGAGATACCGGTAAGCAGGCAGGCTTCGGGTTGCGGCAATCTGTCACGCGGCGGTCTACAATAAATGACCAGAGGATCGCCGATTTCATTCAACACCTGATCGGTGCGGACCCCGGCGAACTGAACGGGACGGTCCCACTTGGGATCAGCCCCGGATGTTTCATAATCATGCCAGTATAAGGTGACTGGCGCCTGCTGCGTGGCGTGCGCCATGGTTTATAAACCCAGACGTTGCCAGATCTTTGTGGACAAGACAGCTGAATTCAGCGTGTAGAAATGCAATCCTGGTGCACCCGCTTCCAGCAAGCGCGCGCACATCGCTGTCACAACATCCAGCCCAAATGCCTGGATAGACGCCGTATCGTCTCCAAACCCTTCAAGCCTTCTGCGTATCCAGCGCGGAATCTCAGCACCGCAACCATCAGAAAATCTTGTCAACTGTGAAAACTTGCTGATGGGCATGATGCCAGGAACAATTGGAATCGCAATATTCGCGGCTTCACACATATCCACAAAATAAAAATAGGCATCGGCATTGTAAAAAAACTGCGTAATCGCCGCATCCGCACCCGCCTCGACTTTTCTCTTGAAGTTGGCAAAGTCCTCCTGGGCAGAACGCGCCTGTGGATGGTATTCAGGATAAGCCGCCACTTCAATGCGAAATGCCTGTCCGAATGTCTGGCGAATGAAAGCGACCAGTTCATTGGCATAACGAAATTCCCCTGCCCGCGCCATGCCCGAAGGCAGATCGCCGCGCAATGCAACGATATGGCTGATGCCAAGGCTCTGATATTTTTCCAGGATGGAAAGAATATTTTCCCGGGTCGAACCGATGCAGGAAAGATGGGGCGCCACCGGATAACCTTCTGCTTGAATTTCCAATACGGTTTCAAGCGTGCGCTCACGCGTCGATCCGCCCGCACCGAATGTCACAGAAAAAAACTTGGGGCTAAACTGGGCCAGTTGCGCACGCGTCGCGCGCAATTTTTCCATACCCTCAGGCGTCTGGGGAGGAAAAAATTCAAAACTAAAGGTGGGGGGGAATTTCTTCTGAGATTGCATCAAAACTTACACCCGCTTACATAATGAAGCGTATCCGTAGAATCACAAAAAAGATGAACTGGGAAGCAATGATATCCATCACGGGCTCCCCAGTCACCAACGCTAGGCTAGGAGGCTGTCCGAGAATAGACTGATCTACTGCGGACGAGCCTGATTGGCCGGTTTTTACGATCTATTTCGTTAAATAGAACGACTATTCACCTCAAATGATCGAAAAATCCAACTCAACCAGCCTCGCCCTCGCTACGATCGCTATTCTCGGACAGCCTCCTAATTAGTAACGGTACATATCGGGTTTATATGGCCCGTTCTTATTTAAATTGAGATAACGTGCCTGCTCATCAGTCAACTCGGTCAGCTGGGCACCCAATTTTTCAAGATGCAAGCGTGCAACCATTTCATCCAGGTGCTTCGGCAACACAAAGACTTTTTTCGGGTAGTCCACGCCATTTGTCCACAGCTCAATTTGCGCCAATACTTGATTGGTGAATGAATTTGACATGACAAATGAGGGATGGCCGGTTGCACAACCAAGATTCACCAGACGTCCCTGCGCCAGTACAATAATCCGGCGGCCAGTCGGGAAAATAACGTGATCCACCTGCGGCTTGATATTTTCCCAAGGGTATTTCTGGATGGAGGCAATATCGATTTCCGAATCGAAATGACCGATATTACAGATAATTGCCTGATCCTTCATTTTCACCATGTGGTCATGATGGATGACCCGAAGGTTGCCGGTGGCGGTCACAAAAATATCAGCCTTGTCACAAGCATCCTCCATGGTGACAACACGGTAGCCTTCCATCGCGGCTTGCAATGCGCAGATCGGATCAATTTCAGTGATCCAGACCGTTGCCCCCAGACCGCGCAATGATTGTGCGCAGCCTTTCCCGACATCACCATAGCCACAGATGACTGCAATTTTGCCGGCGATCATGACATCGGTCGCGCGCTTGATGCCATCAACCAACGATTCCCGGCAACCATAAAGATTATCAAACTTGGATTTGGTGACCGAATCATTCACATTAATGGCAGGAAATGGCAATTCACCTTTCTTGTCCATTTCATACAACCGGTGCACGCCGGTGGTGGTTTCCTCGGTGACACCGCGAATATTGGCCAGGTTGCGTGAATACCAGCCAGGTTGCTCGGCAATGCGTTTTTTGATCGAGGCAAATAATACACGCTCCTCCTCATTGGCCGGGTTGGCGATGACGGAAGGATCCTGCTCGGCCTTACTGCCGAGGATAAGCAGCAATGTGGCATCGCCACCATCGTCCAGAATCATATTGGCGCCGTGCGAGCCATCAGACGACCACTCGAATATACGATGGGCATAATCCCAGTATTCTTCCAGCGATTCTCCCTTGTAGGCGAATACTGGAATTTTTAGAGCCGCAATAGCTGCGGCCGCATGATCCTGGGTGGAAAAAATATTACAGGAAGCCCAACGGACTTCGGCACCCAGAGCGACCAATGTCTCGATCAATACCGCAGTTTGTATGGTCATATGCAGGGAACCCGCGATCCGTGCCCCGGCCAGCGGTTGTTGAGCGGCGTACCGTTCACGCAATGCAACCAGACCTGGCATTTCGGTCTCGGCAATCGCGATCTCCTTCCTGCCCCACTCTGCCAAGGATGGATCGGCGATCTTGCAGTCAGTAAAAGAGTTGTCGCCCGTATTGGGACTTATTACAGCATTCATAGCACATCTCCAAATAATGAAAGAGCGCCGTTATATCATCATCCATTTGCCCGAGCCTCACGGCGTTTAAGCCGCTGCAGCGCTCCTCAGCACAAGTGGAAATTCATTCACCCAGCTATCGGGCAGTCATCAAATACCTGCGTCCGCCCGAAGCAACTCGGCCATATCTGTTCTTTCCCAGGTAAAATCAGGATCCTCCCGGCCAAAATGACCATGTGCCGCAGTTTTGGCATAAATCGGGCGTAACAAATTCAGCTCATGAATAATTGCCCGCGGACGCAGATCAAAGTGCCTGGTAATCAGTTCAGCCAGTTTCTCATCTGCAATTTTCCCCGTACCAAAAGTTTGCACCATGAGCGAAACGGGCTGAGCGACGCCGATCGCGTAGGCCACCTGCACTTCACACTTGCGTGCCAGGCCAGCGGCTATGATATTTTTGGCCACATAACGACCGGCATAGGCAGCCGAACGGTCAACCTTGGAAGGATCCTTGCCGGAGAAAGCGCCACCGCCATGGTGGGCAGTGCCGCCATAGGTATCGACGATGATTTTGCGGCCCGTCAGCCCGCAGTCTCCCATCGGCCCACCGACTACAAACCGGCCTGTTGGATTGACCAGGTACTTGATTCGGTCGTTGATCATTTCCGCTGGCAAGACAGGTTTGATGATTTCCTCGATGACGCCTTCAGACAAATCGGCATGTGAAATATCCGGATCATGCTGGGTGGAAATGACCACGGTCTCTATACTTTGTGGATAGCCGTCGACGTAACGCACGGTAACCTGCGATTTAGCGTCCGGCCGCAACCAGGGCAACTTGCCATTTTTCCTCAGCTTTGCCTGCTGCTCAACCAAACGGTGCGCATAGAAGATCGGCATCGGCATCAATTCTGGCGTTTCATCGCAGGCATAACCAAACATCAGCCCCTGGTCCCCTGCTCCCTGATCCATTTCCTCCTCTTTGCTGCGATTCACACCCTGCGCAATATCCGGGGATTGTTTGTTAAAGGCGGTCAGCACTGCACAAGTGGTGGCATCGAAACCGATTGCAGAACTGGTATAACCGATTTTACGCACAGTCTCACGGGAAATAATGTTGTAATCCACCGAAGCATGGGTGGTAATTTCTCCCGACAAAACGATCAAACCCGTGCTGCACATCGTTTCGCAAGCGACACGCGCATTGACATCTTGTTCCAGAATGGCGTCCAGTACTGCATCAGAAATCTGATCGGCCACCTTGTCAGGATGTCCTTCGGAGACCGATTCAGAAGTAAAAAGATAATCACTCATAGTTATTTTTTTGTAAATTAGAACCTTGTATTGTAAATCAGATCCTGTCAGAGCAGAAACTTTCAAGCAGTGTGCGTATTCGATCCAGCATAACCGCTTGTACAGCCCTATGCCGGCTACACGAACATGCATGACAGGAAACGGAGGAGAAGCATACTTCAGCCCCTACGATATCGCCTTTGCCAGCATAAAGTCTAACGGCACATCCGAGCGTTTTCTTCCGGCCACTGCGTAATAATAGAGGGGTTGGCCTTCTATGGATAACCGATGCCGGTAGCGCTCTATGCGATAAACATGCAGGTATTCGGAAAAAATCAGCTCACGAATTAACTTTGAGAACCCCGACTCATCGCTTTGATCCATGAAAGTTTCCTTGATATTGAATGCAACCCAGCCCTTGCTATCAATAATATTGAAAGCCTCGATAAATGCGCCCGGTGGGATATCCCCAAAGCCCAGTGCCGCGACGGTCGTCATGCAATCACATTGCCAGCCAGTGATCTCTTCCCTGATATCGTCATCCAGATTAGTAAAATCCTCGACATAATAAGCATCGTACAGATCCGGTCTATCCCGAATAGTCGCATCATGGGCCTCCTGGATTATATCCACCCCCACCAGCCTGGAAACGCCATGCTTTTTCAGTTCCTCCCCCATCATACCGTTACCGGCACCCAAATCCAGCACGCGAAGTTCGCTGAGATTCTCCTCCGATTGATCCAGCGCTGACTGCAAAATGGCCGTCACTTTACTAGGTGATTGGCATTTCAGGCGATCATAGAACAATTGCTCATACAATCCCTGCACACGATAAATCTCCCCATAATCGTGAAAGCGTATTTTTTTTCTCGGCTGTCCCACTCTTTGCAGGTAGAAATAGGTTTCGTCTTGTTCCAGATTGTAAAACTTGTCCTTGGGAAATTGAATTCTATGCTTGATTTTTTGATGCATTGCGGCCTTTTTTGAGGTTTACGATCAGGATACGAATCGTTCCGTGGCCCGGAACAAATGATAAAGTCTCCTTTCTATTTAAACATATCAGGTATGCATCAACCAAAACATAGCCGGCCGGCCATGCAGCCCGTTCATGCCATGGCGGCATAAAACATGCCAGTATGGAGACTTGCGCTACGCAGTCATTCGAGCAAGCTGCCTGGCAAATCCATCAACGGCAATGGTTATTGACTTAACCGGCATATTGCGATAACTTCGCAGCCCTTGTTTTAGGTGACCCCAGGACGCCAGTCCGAAGGTTTAAACGGGAAGCTGGTGCGCGAAGATATTTATCCCGCAATGCCAGCACTGCCCCCGCAACGGTAAATGAGTCAAGAATTCGCAAACGCCACTGTGTACAGACATGGGAAGGCGCGTATTCAAGGAATTTAGCCCGCTCATGAGTCCGGAGACCGGCCTGAAGCAATCTTACGGTACTGCGGAGGGCGGTAGGCGGCATACAAACTGGCTTGCACTCCGTTCCGTCAATTAGCTTACAAATGAAATCGATGGATTAGCCTGCCAGGCTAGGCGCAAACCGCAGTCATAGCCGTAGCTATGGCGAGGATTTGCAACAACGCATGACAGGCGAAGGCGCGATTTCATGTAAGCGGTTTGGCGGAACGGAGTACTTGGCTTGATTGACAGCCAGGGCGCTCGCCCGGGTTTCTCCTCCTCTGCAGCACCTCCATCCACTCATTAGCATCGCGCGGGTGTGCGCGGAGGAAAATATCTTGAAACGTCATACTCTACCTGTACTCTCAGGTTTACTATGGCTGGGTCATCCTGTGATGACACTGGCCGAAGACAGCAATCATACTGAAAAACCGATCATCGTTACCGCGACGCGAACGCCCCAGACGGTCGATGAAACACTTATTTCATCGACCGTCATCACACGCCAGGAGATTGAACGCCAGCAGGCCCGCTCCATGCAGGATCTGTTGCACGGCATAGCTGGCATTAGTATTGCCAATAACGGCGGGCCGGGCAAAAACACCAGCCTGTTCTTGCGTGGCACCGAATCCGATCACGTCTTGATACTCATCGACGGCGTCAGAATGGGTTCAGCCACTTCCGGCACAACGGAAATTCAGAATATTCCGGTCGAATTGATCGAACGCATCGAAATTATACGCGGGCCACGTTCCAGTTTATACGGACCGGAAGCCGTTGGCGGCGTGATTCATATCTTCACCCGCAAAGGCAAAAAAGGCCTCAGGCCTACCTTCAGTTTTGGTGGCGGCAGTTATGGCACAATCAGCGGCTCGGCCACGCTCTCGGGTGGTGGTGAGCAAGGCTGGTTCAATCTTGGTATCAGCGGATTTAGCACGGAAGGATTTAATGCCTGCTCCGGCAGCCCTCCCCCCAATGGCGCGGGCTGTTTTACGTTCGAACCGGACAAGGATGGTTATCGCAATCTTTCCGGGTCAGCACGCGCAGGCTACCGGTTCGAGAACGGGCTGGATATCGAGGCAAGCTTTATCCATTCCGATGGCTACAATGAATTCGACGGTATTTTCGTCAATCGAAGCGAACTGGTGCAGCAGGTTTTTGGTGGCACGGCACGCTTTTCACCCACAGATCGCTGGCAAATGACTCTGGTTGCGGGGCGTAGCCGGGAAGATTCGGATAATTTTCTGGAAAAAACCTTCATGTCGCGCTTCAACACCCAGCGCGATACCGCTTCCTGGCAGAATGACTTGTCGTTGAGTTCGAACCAGCTTTTGACCATTGGCGCAGACTATCTGTTCGATACCGTCGACAGCACATCCGACTTTACTGAGACATCTCGCTATAATTGGGGCGTTTTTGCGCAACATCAGCTTGCACTTGCCGCACACAAACTGCAACTTTCATTACGTCACGATGATAATCAGCAATTTGGCAGCCGCGTCACGGGTGGTATTACCTGGGGCTATGCACTGACCGAACAGGTGCGGTTGGCCGCCAGTTTTGGCAATGCCTTCAAGGCGCCAACTTTCAACGAGCTCTACTTTCCCGGCTTTGGCAATCCCGATCTCAAGCCGGAAGATGCGCGCAGCGTGGAACTCAGCGCGATCGGCAGGTTTGACTGGGCCAACTGGTCTCTCAACCTGTATGAAACCCGGATCGATAACCTGATTGCCTACGATGCCAGCCTGTTTGCTCCCGCCAATATCGATGAAGCACGCATTCGAGGACTGGAAGCCATACTCAGCACGCAGATCAAAGGCTGGCAAATCAACTCGAATCTGACTTTTCTCGATCCAGTCAATCTTTCAAATGGAATGGCCCGGGGAAATATCCTGCCACGGCGCAGCAGGCAATCCTTCCGGGTCGATACCGCGCGCCAGTTCGGTGATTATGTTGTGGGCGCCATGTTCCTTGCCGAAGGCCGACGTTATGATGATCTGCAAAATACGCGCACAATGAGCGGATATGTCAAAGTCGACCTGCGGGCTGAATACATTTTCAATCAGCACTGGCGCATACAAGGGCGTATCGAAAACTTATTCGACAAGGATTATGAAACCGCTGCCTTTTTCAACCAGCCGGGACGAAATTATTTCGCAACCTTGCGCTACCAACCCTAGTACTCCGTTCCGCCAAAACGCTTACATGAAATCGCGCCTTCGCCTGTCATGCGTTGTTGCAAATCCTCGCCATAGCTACGGCTATGACTGCGGTTTGCGCCTAGCCTGGCAGGCGAATCCATCGATTTCATTTGTAAGCTAATTGACGGAACGGAGTACTAGGAGGCTGTCCGAGAATAGACTGATCTACTGCGGACGAGCCTGATTGGCCGGATTTTTCGATCCTTTTCGTTGAATAGAACGACTATTCGCCTCAAATGATCGAAAAATCCCGCTCAACCAGCCTAGCCCTCGCTACGATCGCTATTCTCGGACAACCTCCTAGGCAAAAAGGGCTGAATCAATCCGACATCGCGTACCGCATGCTGGCGCATCAATCCAGACGACTTTGATTCTGGATTGATGCGCCAAATTTTATCAAGTGATACCGAAGCACTACTTGATCCGCATGCCGGGTTGCGCGCCACTGTCCGGGGCCAGCAAATAGGGCCCTTCTCCCTTGCCATCGCCCGCAGCCAGCACCATGCCCTCCGACAAGCCGAATTTCATCTTGCGGGGCGCAAGATTGGCCACCATCACTGTCAGCCTGCCCTTGAGCTGCGCCGGACCATAGGCGGATTTGATACCAGCAAAAACGGTGCGCTGCTCGCTGCCTATATCCAAGGTAAGCTGCAACAGCTTATCGGCACCGGCTACCTGCTGCGCATCGAGAATACGTGCAACACGCAAATCAATCTTGCTGAAATCCTCGATCGATATCGTTTCGGCAATCGGCGCCACTGTACGCTGCTGTGCCTGGGCATGTCGCGTGAGTGAATGCGAATCCGGTGCTGGTGCCATGGTTTGCTGATTGGCGGCAACCAGTGCGGCGATTTGCTTGGGATCGATACGGGCCATGAGATGCTGGTAAGCATTGATACGATGGCCGGCCGGCAGTAACAGACTGGAGAAAGGTTGACCGGCTTCCTGTTTGGGCCAGGGCAGTGATTCGCAGTTGAGAAAGCGCTCGATTTGTACAGCGGTATGCGGCAGAATCGGCTTCAAATAGCACGAGAGCAAATAGAACAGCTGGATGCCCAGGCTGCAGGCACGATGAAGCTCCCGTTCACGCGCGCTGTCCTTGGCAATTTCCCACGGCGCGAGTTCGTGTATGAGCTCGTTCACTTCATCGGCCCGTTTCATGATTTGACGCACAGCCGCCGAAAAATCCCTGGCCTCATAAGCGGCCTCTATGCCCCCTGGCTGCCAGGATGAAAAGCGTGCGTCGGTAATTTCCAGCAACAGCTGATAATCTTCGCCCGTAACCAGCATGCCATCAAAGCGCTTGCTGATAAATCCCGCACAACGGCTGGCGATATTGATGTATTTACCCACCAAATCGGCATTGACACGCGCGGTAAAATCTTCCAGATTAAGATCGATGTCCTCCATGCTGCCATTGAGCTTTGCCGCATAGTAGTAACGCAGCCACTCCGGGTTCAGCTGCTGCTGCAGATAGCTTTCCGCAGTAATGAAGGTTCCGCGTGATTTACTCATTTTCTCGCCATTCACGGTCAGAAATCCATGTGCGAAAATTTGGGTGGGGGTGCGGTAACCGGCATTTTCCAGCATGGCTGGCCAGAATAATGCATGGAAATAGAGGATATCCTTACCGATAAAATGGTAGAGCTCTGTACTGGAATCCTGTTGCCAATAGGCCTCAAAATCGATACCTTGCTGCATGCAGAGTTTCTTGAAACTCCCCATGTAACCAATCGGCGCATCCAACCACACGTAGAAATATTTCCCGGCTTCCCCGGGGATCTCGAACCCGAAATAGGGGGCATCGCGAGAAATATCCCAATCCGTCAACTTGTTCTCACCGGCTTCCCCCAGCCATTCTGCCATTTTGTTGGCCGCTTCCGGTTGCAAATGGCCGCCCTCGCGCGTCCAGCGACGCAAAAAATCACTGCAACGATAATCGGACAGCTTGAAGAAAAAATGTTCCGAAGCCTTTTTGACCGGGGTGGCGCCGGACACAGCAGAATAAGGATTTTTGAGGTCGGTTGGCGCATAAGCCGCGCCGCATACCTCGCAGGAATCGCCATACTGGTCCGCCGCGCCACATTTCGGGCATTCGCCCTTGACATACCGGTCCGGTAAAAACAGATTCTTGAGTGGATCAAACAGCTGCTCGATGGCGCGGACCGAAATCAGCCCCGCCGCCTTCAATTTCCGGTAAATATCTTCCGCGTAATAACGTGTCTCATCCGAATGAGTGCTATAGTATTGATCGAAATGGATATGAAAACCGGTAAAATCGCGCAGATGTTCCTCGTGGACACGTGCAATCAGTGCTTCCGGAGAAATGCCTTCCTTCTCGGCGCGCAGCATAATCGGCGTGCCATGGGTATCATCCGCACACACGTAATAGACGGTATGTCCCAGCATCTTTTGATAACGCACCCAGATATCGGTCTGAATATACTCTACCAAATGGCCCAGATGGATACTGCCATTAGCATAAGGCAGTGCGGAAGTCACTAGAATTTTGCGTGTAGTCATCGCTTATTAATCTGTTCAAAAATCCATAAACAAGGATTGTAGCAAACTGCGCGCGACTAACCGGGACGATATTTGCTAACATCAAGGATTTTGATGGAAGGAGGTTTATCTTGACGATCACGCCACAACAAATCGAAACAACACTCGAACAGATCGTCGATCCCACGACCGGCAAGGATTATGTAACCAGCAAAGCGCTGCGCGACGTTCGGATCGATCACGACCAGGTAATGGTTGAGATTGAACTGGGCTATCCCGCCAGAAGTGTCCTGGAAAATGTACGTCAACAGGTGGCCGAAGCCCTGCAAGCAATTCCTGGCATTGGACCGGTCACTGTCAATGTAACAAGCCAGATCATCGCCCATAGTGCGCAACGCGGACTCAAGCTCGTCCCTGGCGTCAAAAATATCATTGCAGTCGCATCGGGCAAAGGCGGGGTTGGCAAATCTGCAACCGCAGTCAACCTGGCGCTGGCACTCGCTGCCGAAGGTGCGGCAGTAGGCATTCTGGATGCGGATATCTATGGCCCATCGCAGCCGCAGATGCTTGGCGTGAGTGGCCGTCCCGACTCGCCGGATGGCAAGACCATCGAACCGATGCGCGCACATGGCATCCAGATGATGTCGATCGGGCTCCTAATCGATGCGGAAACCCCGATGGTCTGGCGCGGCCCGATGGTCACGCAAGCGCTGCAACAATTGTTGAACGACACGCTGTGGCATGATCTCGACTACTTGGTCATCGATCTGCCACCTGGGACCGGCGACATCCAGTTGACACTGGCGCAGAAAATACCGGTCACCGGTGCGGTCATCGTGACGACCCCGCAGGACATCGCTCTGCTGGATGCGCGCAAAGGGCTAAAAATGTTCGAGAAGGTGGGTATTCCCATCCTCGGGATTGTGGAAAACATGGGTCTGCACACCTGCTCCCAGTGTGGCCATACCGAGCCAATTTTCGGTACAGGCGGCGGCGACAAAATGTGCCGTGACTATAATGTCGAATTACTCGGTACGTTACCGCTGGATATCAAAATCCGTGAACATACCGATGCCGGCACACCGAGCGTGGTGGCCGAACCGGAAGGACAGATCGCCATCACCTATCGAACCATTGCCCGCCGGGTAGCCGCCAAGGTTTCCGACCTGTCTAAAGATTACTCAGAGGTCTTTACACAGATCATCATGGAAGACGACTGAGGATCTACCATGACAATCAAATCTGACCGATGGATACGCAAGATGGCCCGCGAGCATGGCATGATCGAACCGTTCGAGCCCAATCAAATCAAGCAGAAAGATGGCCACAGCATCGTATCCTATGGCACCTCCAGCTATGGCTATGATATTCGATGCTCGGATGAATTCAAGCTTTTCACCAACCTGAATTCGACGATCGTCGATCCGAAACGTTTCGATTCCAACTCGTTTGTCGATGTCAAAAGCGATATTTGCATTATTCCGCCCAATTCCTTTGCCTTGGCGCGAACCGTTGAATATTTCCGTATTCCACGCAATATTTTGACGATCTGTCTTGGTAAATCCACCTATGCGCGCTGCGGTATCATCGTCAATGTCACGCCGTTCGAACCGGAATGGGAAGGCTTTGTCACACTGGAATTCTCGAATACGACGCCTCTGCCCGCCAAAATTTACGCCAATGAAGGGGTAGCGCAAGTGATTTTCTTTGAATCCGATGAAGTGTGCGAAATCTCATACAGGGACCGGAATGGAAAATATCAATTTCAACAAGGTGTTACATTACCCAAGATATAGCCTATCTGCCTGTCCCTGATGAAGCCGCCCAGCTTTTTGCACCATGCCGCCTGCTCCCCGAACACATGTGAACCCGCATTTCCCGGCAGGCTGCTGGCATATCTCCAGCGCTACCAGGAACCTCAGCGGTATTTCCATAGATGCCACGCACATGACCGGCGCAGTCAAGGTGACGATGATTTGCGCCAACGTAATTGGCAGTGCGCCGAGGGTCGCCTGGCAACCGTCTGCAGATTCATCGCCAGAAAGCTGTCATTGAATTCCGATACCTGAAAGCAGCCAGTCACCCATCCGAATTACCTTCGACTGATGCTGCCCCAAAGCAGACGGAGATTTAGAATCCAGTGCAACGCTTTGTGCTTTATCTTGTAAAGAAATAATCGGACTTAATGGTCGGATTTCGCGAACCTGTCCGTTTCAATTCTCCATAATCTCGCAGAAAATTCTTACTGCACCGGCATCCTGTCTTAACAACCCTCGCATTCCAAGACTCGATAAACCGTCATGCAGCGGAGATTTTCTGTAACTATCTCGAACTGAAATGGCAAGACTGCCATTCTGTTCGCCTTTCATCAACTTATCCAAGGATTTAATGATGCTTGTGGAAATTTCCGCTTCTTTCTTATCCTCTGCCACCGTTCCCAAGCGGGTGATGAATTGCCTACGAATGGCTGTTACGCACACCTTATTTTGACGGCTTTGCAAATCTTTTTGATAGTAAGAACAACGAAAATACGCATCGTCGAAAAACACGCGTTCCGGTGAAATCGATAACCTGAACCAACGATTCTTTTGGTTTTCGACCACGACGTCCTTCGAGTCCTTGCAGGTCTCAGCCAGTATGATAAGCTCGATTTGTAGGTCGCAATTCTCTTCCACCTCGATCCAACCGTAGGGGTGTACTACGATAGAGGGAGCCTTTTTCAAAAAATCAAATCCACGCAAATGTGCTGCCATACCTAACAACAGCGACACTTGCTGTTTATTCAATGGCAAATCAATAGCCGCCTCCTTGCCCGGTACGCCCGCATCAATCCGCTGTCCTTCTTCATCTCGAGGCAGCACAATCCGGTAATTCTGTTGACAATTGGGATAATTCGCCTCGAAACTGTCATCCAAGTTTTCCAAAGCTTGCTTTAGGCTCGTTCTGTCATCGCCAAAATCCTTGAACAGAGCCTCGATATAAGCAATTTTTCCGTCCGATGTTTGTCCTTGCGCCACCTCGTCGAGCGTAAACCAAATCAGCTTCTCGTTATCCGCAATCTCTTGCTGCAAAAAGCAATAGCCTTCCAAGGTCAACTTGATTGCAAAAATATTCAGGTGATATTCAGTCAAGGCATGGTTCGGACCAGCACCTTGCACTTGCCGATACGTCTTTAAAGTCCGCCAAGGATAGAAGAAATAATGCTGTTCGTATTCCAGTCCAATTTCTTCCATCAATTCCCGTTTAAGCGTTGCATTCAAGGCCGGTTTAATCGATGCATGATCAGTCGATTGCAATAGGCGTAATTTGTCTTGCATATCGCTATCAAAATCAATGAGGTCTTGTTGGTTAACACGGCCGCCAGGTAAACCGTAGTTTCCCGATTTCTTTTCATGCCGGGTCTTATCCTCGCGGTGATAGAAAAGAATTTTTCCTTCAATCTTGATCACGCACCATGCCACGTAAATGAAACGGACCGGCCCCGCCGACTGCTTGAGATGATGATCGTGCCGCCTGTTTTCGATGATTTTCAAAACTTCCCTTTGTCGCTCTTTTTTATCGTCACAAACATCTCTCGTATTCCAAAAATCCGCCTCAAAATAACGAGAATCGGGATCGCTGATGGCCGATAGCACGGACAAAGCCATCAATTGGGCGGGAAAAGAAACGAAACACCATTCGCCGCGTTGCAAGTCTTGTGGCTTGAGCGTGGCCAAACTATCCAGCAAAGCTTCACAAAGATTTACCGTGTTTCCGGCAACCTCCGGTGATACACCTTTCGCTTCGGATAGCCCGGCAATTAGCGTATCTCGGCTAACGGCATAATAATCACCTTCCTCTTCGGCGAAACGGGGGAGTAAGGAGATTAGGCTTTGGATTAAAGGGGCGGTCATGGATTTATTGGGTTGGCTGCACGTGTTTTAGCCGCCTACCAAATCACTTGCAAGCCAAATTGATTGTATTGACCGAAATGACCATCTTTAGAAATCAAAACCAGATCATTCGATATCGCTTGCCAAATTAACATCCTGTCAAATGGATCTTTATGCGCAATTCTGGGCAGCTGATAAAACAGTGCAGCCTCTTCGAATGACAAAATCATTCTTTCAAATCCCATCTCATCCATAATTGGCAATAAATCACTGGGTTTACAGCCCAGATTCAATTTACCCAGCGAATACTTCAACGAAATTTCCCACAAACTGATACTGCTGACAAATACCGGGTTATTGGTGTTTTCCAATACAGCCAGCGCTTGCGCGCCCAACTTCTCGGGCTGCCATATCGACCAGAGCAGGCTGTGGGTATCCAGCAAATAGCGTTTCATGATTGCAAAAATTCATCGTCCGTCATTGAAAAGTCCTCACCTAACTCAAACGCCACCTTATCTTTCAATAACCCCAATGGACGCTTTTTGATCGGCGTTACTTTTAATGAGCGGACAAATTTTAATGTCGCTTCGACTTTATCCAGTGGCAACGTGTGGATTTCGTTCAACACCGCTTGTTCGATTTCGATTCTGTTCATTAACGATCTCTCTAAAAATTTGGATTCTTAACAATACCGGCTTAATCAATACAGGCCATGCAAGCCCCAGGCAACATCCTCGCGAATGAATTGTTCGGTCATCGTTTCACAATGCGCTTCCAAGTGACAGTGCATCGATTCAGCGATCAATTCGTCGATAGTGCCGATCCAGTCTTGTTCGACTGGTTATTGTTCTTGTTGAATAAGATGGTCAGAGATTCGAGTTATAAAGTGATCACAAACTATACCTTCGGGAAACTTCGGTGATAAATTCGTCTAGCCAATTCGAGCATATAGGGCTTATCTGAATATTTGAAATTCCAGAATTTAATTTCCAAAGAATAATTATTTTTTTTATCAACGAAGGGATTGCAGGTTAGCAACCAAAACATCTGATAGAGCAATTTGACAAACAGTTCTTTGTCATTTCTATAAATTGATTTACTCAATTGAATATTATTAGCCATTTCGTTGAAATAAAAAGAGTCTTCTATATTGATAGTCTGATAAGAACATTGGTTTGCTTTTTTTATAAGATTCTTTAAATCAAGATATGTAGTACTAATAGGTAGATTTTTTAAAAACTCATTCGTCTCTAAATCCTTTCTATTAAAATCAAAAATACTGAATAAAATCTCTTCGTGCTTTAAAACTTCAAAGTTATTCCAATTGAACATAACTCGTATATTTAAAATAAACAAATAAGCGATCAATTGTTCATCCACATCGCTAAATAAGTTAGAGTTATGTGTAATCCAGTGTCTGGTGTTTCTCATTACCCAAGCTAATACCGCATCCGGCTTATTTTTGTCATGTCGAATATTTTTTGCAGCTTCCCACTCATGGGATAAAGTTCTGATAAAAAGTTTATACAAGGATTTCTTATCTTTTGGATCAGGCTCACGCAAAGGCAGAAAATTTTCTAATATTTCAAAGTAGCTAATAATATCGTCAGTTTGAGTAGACTCTTGTTTTGGAATGTAATTATTGAAATAAATAAAATCAGGATTGTTCAATTTTTCTTTTAGTTCTCGGCAAGCTTCTATAATGCCGCGCCGCAATCTTGAATATGGATTTTGATAACGATCTTTGGTCCAGTCCTGCACGAAAGGATCGGCCTTTTCGTAGATCTTCGGCAGGGCGATTTTGGCGGTCTTGAATGCTTCCAGAATCGATTTGGTCTGATTGGCGTGATTGGAGCAAAATAAAATATGCCGCTTAGGGAAACCCAGTTCAACGACCAGTTTCGTGTAAAGATAAAAACCCGCAATTTTTTTCAATTCGCTGCATACGGTTTGCAAAGCCTCTTCATCATCCGTTTCGTCCTCATGCTTTTGATAATTTTCGAAGGTCTCTAACAACTGCAAAAGCTCATCGTTAATTACTTCATCAAAAGCAGGCAAATCGATGTCTAGAATGATGTAATCGACTTTTTTGTCCAGATCCGGGGTAATAAATTCCAGGCCATCCTGAAGCGTCAATTCAATGAAGACGCCCTGGGTTTTCAAGTTTTGTTTCAGCGCCCGTCTGTCTTCATCGAATAAGCTATCGTTGAATACGCTTCCTAACACATTGCTTGCGGTTGCTTTGGGCGAGTTTTCAAAATCCTCCACCCATAAAAAATGGCTCACGCCTTATTCCTCAATCGGTTTTTAAAAGTTCGTTGGGTATACCGAATTCCAACACAAAATCATCCAGCGGTTTGGGTTTGCTAAACTGGCTGCCGGTCTTTCTGGCCAATGCCGACAAAAAAACATGGCCTTTACCGCTACCTTTTAGCCTGGAACGTTCGTTTCGAATGCTGGGATTGCGGCAAATCAACCAGTGATGAACGTCCCGCTCGGTCCATTCCAATCGCACCGGTTGCCGATCGGCCGACGAGTAATACTTGAACGCATTGACCAAAATCTCGTTCAGCAAGATGATCAAGAACGATTCGGTGATGCCGTATGCTTTGAATTGTATATCGGTGCGTTCGAATCCGTGCAATTCCAACTTGAAAAAACGTTCCTCGATCCAAGACAATCGCTGTTCGAGCGTCGCAGACTGGTTCAACAAATCGGCATAGCCTTGTTCCCAATCGGTTTGTAGTTGCCGTTCCAGTTCATAGTGTTCTTCATTCCAGATTTTGCGGCTGATATCGGAGCCGCACAAACCATGCGATTTGGCGTAACTCATATAATGCTGCTGAATTTTTTCGGCGCCGAAAACCGAAAGCGAATGCATCATGATCATGTTCAGCGTATTGTCGAAAACCGGCAATAAGCCGCTATCGCCCTGCATGTCCTGCATTAGCCGGTTTTTAAGCACGGTTTCATCGGTGGAAATAATGCTGAAAACATCCAGCAAGCCGCGCATGGTTTGAGCGGCTTGGGCATACAATTTCGGTTGGTTTTCGTGCGTGGTATTGTAGATGATCGCATCCAAAGGACTGCGGAATTTGTGGGCAAACATGGACATCATGTTCTCTAATTCCAAATTTTTTGCTTTAATTTCTTTCTGATGCGCAATATCCTTCAAATCCCCTTTTGCCAAATACCTTAATTCTTTCCGTTCATCTAAAGGGTAATTGTTTCTTACATGGGGTAATGAATCAGATGCGACTCTTTGCAAAAACTTTTCTGCCTCATCATGATCAGAATATTTATAGTGCCTTCCTAAGTAATAATTAGCTATGACATCCCTATGATCGGAGGCTCGTTTTAAATACTTTAAATAATCCTCATTATTGTTACCTTGATAGTAAAGCGCCAATATGATCTTGGAAGGATGACTTGACATTATGTTTTTTAGGTTTATTAAAAAATTAAGCACCTCGTCGGAAACACTCAGCATATCCAGATTAAGATTTTCTTCCTTGCGAACTCGCGTCTCTAAACAAACAGCAATATCGCTAAGCTTTTTGTCGATTTCCCATTCAATCTTATCTATATCGATACTTCGTTCCTCTACCTCACTAGGTTGGTAAAAAATATCGCCAATTTTTCTAAATAACATTGGTACGTATTTATCGCGCAACTCTTCGTTCTCGAGGTGTTTCAAATAGGCGAGCCATAAATTGCCAAGCATATCGTTCTTGTTGGCTGAACGCTCGAAACATTCTTTCGCTTTGTCGATTTCTCCTAATCGGTAATGACAAATCCCAAGCTCGGCTTCCGCGCGCGGATCGACCATCGGCGGAATATCGCTAATATTGACCGAAGAGGTTCTTGCTGCCTTCTCAAAATATTTTTTGGCTTCCGCAAAATCCTGTTCGACGCCTTTGCCCAAGGCATGGTAAATGCCTAATTGGCGTTGCGCCTGGCGGCGACAGTTTTCATCTTCCGAAACAAGATATCCATCGCCCCATCTACCGTCGTATAGTAGTTGCTTAGCAGGTTCCGGAATTTCTTTGAACCATTCTATGGCTTTGGCGTAGTTTTTTTCCAAGCCTGGGCCACCGCTCAGATAACATTTAGCTAGTGTAAATTGCGCGCGGCATTTCTCATCAAAAGGAATATTAGGCCAATTAATTGCTTTTTCTAGCCATTCAACGGCTTTACCATAATTCTGTTCCATACCAAAACCGCCTTGAATATACAATCCCGCCAATTTGTATCGCGGTTCTTCGTAACAGTATGTAAATTCATGACAAAACTGCCAGGGTGGATTTACAACTTGTTTATCTCTGAAATATTGATGTGGCCCTAAGCCAAGATTAGCATCTTCATACGCAGTCATTTTTTCGAGCCACTCAATAGCCTTACGGAAGTTTTGCTCAATACCTTTACCGTGAGCGTAATAATAGGCTAAGCGCACATAAGCCAGATAATCGCCTTCCTCGGCGTTTTTCTGGAGTAAACCAATCGCTTCTTTCGAATCGGCTTTATCAACGTACTGGCCGGAGAAGTAACAATCAGCCAACCAGTGTCTGCCTTGGTGATCCCCCTTTTCGTTGAGTTTCAAAACCCAGCCGAAGGCTTCTTCGAGATTTGGAGTTGGCATGTCCGAATCTGAAATCAAAAAGCTTGGCGATTGCGGAGACAGCTTCTCAACGAGTTTACGCATGGCTTCCAAGTCGCCTTGCCCAGCCAGTTTTTCCAATTCTGAAGTTTCCATAGCCGAATAATCCGGTGGTAAAAGATGTTTGATTTCGTTGAAGTTTAAAGCCGTTTTTTGGTCTTCCGCCATGTCTGTACCCTTATTAACTGCTTTGCTCGCGAGCATTATGCTCGGCATACGCTGCAGTCATCTTCAATGACGCGCTCAATATTTTCGTAACTTAATACTGTGCCATGTTGATAATCCATCTGCCACAAATCCCTGACCCCCAAACCGGCCACCCGCCGCTGAATTTCCAGCACCAATGCGCCCGCCGCCATCGCATTCAACGACATCACCGATGGATCGGGAATACCTTTAATATAGCCGTCGCTTTGCGCCTTGTCCCAGACTTCGCCGCCGACGTATCGACGCGCATCCAATGATGCCTGGCCGGAGTCCAGCCGACCGGTACACAAAGGACAATAGCGCCCGGCTTCCGCGCCGCTGACTTCGGCAAACAAGCCTTGAATGTGGCCGTCTTGATTCAGGCGAATATCGACGCCCGCCATCAAGAATTCGGCGCCGCCATCGAATGCCAAGTCCAGGCATGTGATGCGCGAAAGTTCGTTGTCGGTCAGCGCCAGAATGACGTCGCATTGGCGCAAAACGTTTTTTACTGGGTTCGGAGCAGTATAGATATCATGCACGAAAGCATGAACCTTGGGTTGAGTGCCCACTGAACGGCAAATGCGCTGGATTTGGGATTTCGCCACCTTGACTTTGAATCGCCCCAGGTCCTGTGTCGTGCAGCCGGGCAGGCGGTTGAGATTGCTTGGTTCGATGCGGTCGTGATCGATCAGCACGAAGTGGCAAAATCCGGCACGGGCCAACTGTTCGGCGGCCAGCATGCCGATGCCGCCGACACCGACGATGCCGATTTGCAGATGCTGGGCGGCATTTCTCAAGCCGGAGCCAAACGCATCTTGGCGGCTTAGCGCCGGCAAGGCAGGCGTGGATTCCGGCATGACCATTTGCAAACCCAAGCGTAGGGGTAACGGGTGAATATGGCCATTCAGCCATAAGCGCGCCTTGGGCTGCGCATCTAGCGCTTGCACCAGGCTGATGAATAACGGTTGCCCTTGGTTTTGCAGCCATTGGTGCAATAAGCCTTCGTGTTGGTCATCGTAGGCGCTGAAATTTTCGACACCTTGCGGATGCGAATGTAGATGCACCGGTACCAAGCCAAGGTCGGCGGCATTGGCGGCAATTTGGTTGATCCGATTGGAAAACGCCAGGCTGGTTGGTAATGCCGCCCGCGCTACGATGCTCGTAATCGCTTTCGTTGAGTTCCAATACCTGTTCCACGACGTAAGCCAAACCGTTGTTGCGTTTGCAGGGGCGCGCCAAGGCAAAGGCGAATCCTTCGCAATTGGGCCTGGAAAACAAGGTTTGTCGAATATGTTGCCAACGTCCATCCGTGAAAACCAATTGCCGCGTTTGCATGACTTACCTCCGTTTGTCGTTGAACAGCATGAACACGATGTTGATGTAGGACACCAAGGTGTGTTTGCCGGGTTTCCAGCCTTCAGCGATACCGCAGAACCATTGCCAGCCGTGTTCGGACAGGTTGGCGGCGCCGTGGTAGGCGCGTTGCTCGAACAAGTGCGAGGTATCAAGGTTCGCCTTCGCCGCGCCTTGTTTGACATAGAAGCCGATCGGCGACACCAGCGGGTAGTTGTCCGGCACCAACACCATCGCATCGGTACGTATGCCGTTTGGCAAGGTTACGCCTTTGAGTCGTACCATCCAGCCCCATTCGGTTTGTTGCGCAGGTTCCGCCCAGCCATAGCCCGCACGTTTAAGCCCGGCGACTTCCTGCTGCAGACGTTGCTGGGTTTTTGAACTTCCGTGATGTTGCCGAACTGGCTTTGCTGGCTGTGTGGACTGGCGTTGCCCCAGAAATCTTTCCAAAAATGCCGCTTTGGTTACTCTGGGACCAACACTAAATGTGTCGCCGCCTTTGGTTTTGACCTCGCCGTTTCGATCCAGCGGCTTCGAGGTTCTGACACCATTTTCGACCGTGGACACGTAGACCTGCTCACCGGGTTCAACGTTGAGAAGACTATCCAATTCCGCGCGACTGGTACGACCATAACCGCGCGCGCGCACAAATCCCAGTTCGTCTTTGCTCAAGCCGCTCATGCTAAATCCTCCTGTTGCAGTTTATGAAATACTTGATTGAGGTCAATCCTGGAGTAACAGGCTCGTCTGAGCTGGCTGCCCAGCATGTCGTCAGCTGCGACGACTTCTGTACGGATACCATGTTCACGGAGTTCCCACACCAACGGCGCGTGATCATCATCGCCGCTGACTAAAGTCAGGAAATCGGGTTTCAGACGCATGCAAATGGATAGCGTCTTGATTTGCAACAGTTGATCGTCGGACTGCTTGAAACCACTATTGGCCATGCGCTTGGATGGACACACTATGGTCTTGGCGCCCAGCATTTCCAGTGCATAGCATTTGCGGTCGATTTGTTCAGAGACCGTCGCCACCGCTTCCGCGCTGTCGTCTTCCGGTACACGCTTCTGTATCGTGTACAAAGTCTCGATAACATCGGCGCCGCCTTCCGCCATCATCAATTTCATGAAGCCCTCCAACGGAAAGCGCACCAAGCCTGCGTTGCGAGCCGCGTGCTCTGCGTTCTTGCCATCGACGACAAGGATTTTTCTGAGCTCATTCATGTTGCCTCCTTTTTGTGTTGAGATTTTTTTCCTTGAAGATCACCTTCAAGTTGTGAAAATTATCCAAGAAGGAGCCTTTGATGTAACTGGAAACCAGCAGGCAATTACGGTATGTGTCCAGATCCTTTTGTTATAAATATTAACGAATCGGATTGTTAAGGGTCAAAATAATATTTCAATTAAATCAATTTCTTGCAGACATTCATCAACAGCTTTCTGGTGGAAAGCTGCTGGAAAATTTAGGTAGGTTAATGGCTGGATTAGGCTGGAAAGCAGCAGCTGGGGTTATTATTTCAAGACAGGCCTTGTACTGACCATTCCGGTGCTCGCCGCAACGCTGGCTGCACTGGCGCTACGCCTGAGTCTCGCTTGACGCCAGTCCCTCCATGCTGGTTGATGTGACCCAGCGCATTGCCGGATCCTGGCGGTAGAACGCGGCCAGCTGCTGGTATACCGCTGGAAGATAGCGCTTGAGCTGCTGCGGCCTGACAAAAAAGGCTTCGCTCAAAACCGCAAAAAATTCTGCCGGGCTTTCGGCCGCGTAGGGGTCGACCACTTTCTCGCGACCCCGCTCGACCCGCTCACAAAAATCTTCGTAAGCTTGGCTAAAAATCGCTGTCCAGGCATGCCGATTCATCGATCCGTGCAAGACAGGAAAACCGTTGGCGGCACCCGTGAGCATATCCAGCTTATGCGCGAATTCGTGTATGACAACATTGTAGCCTCGTGTGTTGTGCACGTTTCTCACATCCTCCCATGACAGAATAACCGGTCCGGCAAGCCAGGATTCACCTGAAGCAACCATGTTTATACGGTGAACAATACCATTCTCGTCGGCATACTCATGGTTGAGAATGAATTGTCCAGGATAGAGAATCACTTCCACCCAGTTGTCGTAATAATCAAGATCGAGTTTCAAAATCAGCAGACAGGCCTGCACGGCAATCATGACCCGCATTTCTTCCGTAATGATGAAATCCTGTGCGCCGGTGATTTTCTTATCATGCAAAAACAATACAGCCAACTGTCTCAGCTGCGTGATCTCCTCCACACCCAGCCCGCGCAGAAAATACAATCTTGCCAATACATCCTGCCAGACTGCATCGGGAATCGATTCACGCTTGAGAATATAGCGCCGTCGCCAGTTTTTAAGGGGAAAGATCATAGAAGATTCAAGGCTTGCTTGCTGTGAAAAAGAGATTATTATTGATCGGGGGTGGCCAGTCATTTATTTGACGTACAACCATTGCTGTCTTCCAGCACGCCCACTCTTCAGTTGCCCGGCAGTATTCATCCTGGTGGATTGGACAATCTTTCCAGAGAAAAATTAACCATCCACAATCACATTGAACCTGGTTCTCAACCAATCAACGGGAGGGCCATACAGCATGTTCAAACTAGGTCCGGCCGAACCGGTCGTCGGCAGCGCCCATATTCTAACCGAATGTTCGGCCGACGAACTCTTCCGATATATTGGCAAGGAACTCTTCCGCAATTATCCAAAATGGTCACCAGAGATCAAAGCGCTCGAACAAATCACACCTGGTCCGGTGGGATTGGGTACAGAAGGACGGCAGGTACGCATCGACCTGGGGCACCGCACAGAGTCCCGATTCATCATCTCCGCATTTGAACCCGACACACGTTTAACAATAGTGGGTGTAACGGATCCATTCCGCTGTAGTTACGAATTACAAAATATCGAATCAGGCAAATCAACCAGACTGATATTTTCTTTTGAGCTGCTTGAATTATTTGTGATAATGCGCCCTTTTGAGGAATTAATACGTGTCGCCATCAGAGACGGTGCAGAGCGTACTGTTCAGAATATCAAACACTTGATAGAGGCCGACAAAGCGAGAAACCTATCTTCCAGCTGAGAACATGAGGCGGATGATTATCCTAATGGCATGGTCCTCGCACCCATGCGTATTTCTTTCGCAACAGTAACGATTTATTCCTTGAGCTTGATATTGATTTTGCCCTCTGTCACTTGAATATCGTCCACGCCTTCCGCGAAGGATTTCCAGAAGCCTGGATCGACCCCGAACTCGCTGACCATGTCAATGTTCTTGAGTCCACCCAGCCAAGCGTTGGGGATCGGGATGCCCATAATACTGACGCCCTTGAGAATGATAACCGGTTTATCATTCTGAAAGGCCATACCAATGCCCGCATTGAATCTCAGCGTTTTGCCCCCAAGCACCGGGAAGTCCGCATCCAGTGGAATCAGCAATTTTGCGCTGACCAGATCCTCTGCCAGATCGATCGCCAGTTTTTGCGCCAGCTCGGTATTTTTTGCCAGCAACGCGTTCATCTCACGCTCGGTAAAACTGATTTCGCGACGTGCACCTTGTTCGGTGTAACGCTCTGGCTTCAGAAAACCACTTTCATCGATTTCATCATTGCCTTGGTCGTTCATGATCCGGGATGGCGATTGCGCATCGTAGCCCAGCATATGCAACTTGGCCTGCAGCGTTTTCTCCTCTTTATCATTCAATGCCACGGGCTTGAAGGAAGAAACGAAGATATAAGTTGTCAGCACCCAGTAGGTCCCGGCCACGGTCACGACAATCGTGAGCAAAACAATCAGCAATACATGCGTCCAGTGCATAGGAGAAGTGCTTTTATGAATAATTGAGTCAAGCCATACACCGATGGGCGAATCGGTCCGTCAGGACTGACCACACTGATCATGCCCATTCGATTTATGGTTCGACAGATAATCGGTTATCGCAGCAAATTGGTCGAGTGTCAAATTTTCGGCCCGGAGACCGGCGTCGATTGCCAATCGCTCAAAATCGCTGGTTGTCAAATACCCACGCAAGGTATTACGCAGCGTTTTGCGCCGCTGCGAAAAAGCTGTCGCGATCAGATCTGCAAACAAGCGTTCACATTCTACTGAAATGATGGGGGCTGCGCGCGGACGCATCCACACCACCGCAGATTGCACCTTGGGCGCGGGACGAAACGATTCCGGCGGTACGGATATCAGCTGCTCCATTTCGAAGCGGTTCTGCAGCATCAACGATAAACGGCCATAGTCGGGTGTAGAGGGTTCGGCGACCATGCGCGCGACGACTTCCTGCTGCAACATGAAATGCATATCCCGGATATGCCGGTAAAACCGGGCCAGGTGAAACAATAGCGGCGTGGAAATGTTGTACGGCAAATTGCCAACGATACGCAAGTCATTGCCAAGCTCGGCAAAATCGAATTTCAACGCATCACAGTTGTGAATGAGCAGATTCTTGCCGGCATAAGCAGATTTTAAATGATCGACGATATCCCTGTCTATTTCAATGACTTGCAGCGTATCAAGCATATCCATCAACGGGCTGGTAAGCGCCCCCAGCCCTGGCCCGATTTCAACCAGCCGGTCCTGGCTGTGCGGTTGGATGACGCGAATGATTTCAGCAATGATATAAGAGTCGATTAGAAAATTCTGACCGAAACGTTTGCGGGGAGTATGCCGCATCATGAAATAGTTCCAATAATGGTTAATGCCACTTTATGATTTCTACAGGATGCATAAAGCCCAGGACAATCCTGCGTCAGGTTGATACGGCGTGCACGCACCCGATGCATAATGGTTGCGGGCGCTGAATATGTACAGCGTGCATTTCATGCACCCGGCTGAAAATAACGATAGTTCAAAGACTTATAATGTCTTGACTGAATTGGTAGCGCATATCTCATATCCGGGCAGTCCCTGGTCATTTTTAGCGCAGAGAGCAAAGCGGGTAGTTGTGTATCTGTCCGACCAAGCTGCTTCGCACATCCAACTAACCTCTGTTCACTGAATGCGCTGGTGCGGCCTTGACTAGGGTCAGCGCCATCTGAATGGCGGCACGCATGCTGCCGGGGTCGGCACGGCCCGTGCCCGCCAGATCCAGGGCAGTGCCATGATCAACCGAGGTGCGGATGATCGGCAGTCCCAAACTGATATTCACCCCGCTGCCAAAGCTGGCATGCTTGAGGACTGGCAGTCCCTGGTCATGGTACATGACGAAAACACAATCATATCTTTCGAGCTGGGAAGGATTGAACATAGTGTCCGCCGGCAAGGGACCAAGCAAATTCATGCCTTCGGCGCGCAATTTCTCCAGCACCGGAATGATGGTTTCGATTTCCTCACGCCCGAGATGACCGGATTCCCCGGCATGCGGGTTCAGTCCAGCCACGGCGATGCAGGGATGTCTGATGGCAAAGCGCACAACAAGATCATGGTGAATGATGCGCAGCTTCTGCTCCAGACACTCGGGCGTAATAGCGGCTGACACATCTTTCAGCGGCAAGTGCGTGGTGGCGAGCGTGACACGCATGCCGCCACCTGCCAGCATCATGACTGCCTGGCTTTGGGTCAATGCTGAAAGATATTCGGTATGGCCAGAGAATTTTATGCCTGCAGCACTGATGATGCCTTTATGCACCGGCCCTGTCACCATGGCATCGGCCCTATGCGTGCTGCATGCTTCGACCGCATGTCTGAGGGTATCAAGGACATACGTAGCGTTGGCCGGATCAAGCTTGCCCGTATCGACCGGGCTGTTAACGGGAACATGCATGACATGCAGCCTAGCCGTCTGATGCAAGACGGGCGGTTTGGCCAAATTGCATTCCTCCAACTGCAAAGGCAGTTTCAGCATATGTGCCCGCTGGTCCAGTAAATTGCGGTCTGCTATCACGATCAATTGGCAAGGCCAAGCTTGTTGCGCTACCTGGACACACAAATCGGGACCGATCCCGGCAGGTTCGCCGGCAGTCAGTAGCAGTCTTGGAATAAAAGTATCAGTCAAAATCAAATCCAGTCAAAACAAACAAGAGAAAGTGACCGGTCAGCAACCTGTCTCACCAGCCAAACGACGCAAGCATCTGAGCCGCCGGCTTCAGCTGTCTTCAATCTTGTACTCGATATAAGCCTGGTCTTTGAGTTGCTGCAGCCATTCCTGAATTACCGCCTCGGCCTTACGCCCATGTATCGCCCGGCGGGCGGCTTCGCGATGCTGCTGTTCGCTGATATCTTGCGATCGATGCTCGATGACCTTAATCAAATGCCAGCCAAAGGGAGTCCTCACGGGCCCGCTGATCTGGCCGGGCAGCAATCTGTGCATGGCCTGCTCGAAATCGGGCACGGTATCACCCGGTGAAATCCATCCCAGATCGCCGCCCGAAGTGGCACTGGCGTCCTCCGAGTGAGACTTTGCCACTTCCGAGAAGTCTGCGCCATTATCGATACGCTCCTTGATCTGCATGATTTGACGATAGGCATCATCTTCCGACATCAGCTCGCTGATCTTGATCAGGATATGCTGGGCATGTGTTTGATCTATGATCACCACAGGCATTTCCTGCTGCCGCCGTTCCAGCAGCCTCAAAATATGAAACCCAACCGGGCTGCGCACGACAGGCGTCACGTCACCAGGTTCCATGCTAACCAGCAACTCGCCAAACAGCGGTCCCATTTGCCCAATAGGACGCCAATCAAGCTCTCCGCCTTCCATTGCGTTAGGGGCATCGGAAAACTCGGCTGACACCTGAGCAAAGCTCTTGCCCTGCAGCAGATTCTCCAGTGCAGTCTCGGCGCGCTCTCGCCGCGCCTCAATTTGACTTTCATCCATCTGCTCGGAAACCTGCACCAATATATGGGCAAGGCGATATTCCTCATTACCGATAGACGACGTTTGTTGCGTATGCAAAAAATTATCAATTTCGCTCTCGGTAACATTGACTCGGCTATTGACTTCCTGTTCTTTCAGCCGGACCATCAAAATTTCTTCCCGAATATCTTCTCGAAAGGTTCTCAAATCGGTGCCTTCCTGGGCAAGTGCCTGACGGAATCCCTCCATGGAGAGATTGTTATCTTCTGCGATCTTGCGTATCGTCTGATCCAGATCCCCATCACTGACAGACAACCCCAGCTCTTTGGCTCTTTGCAGCTGTATCCGTTTGAGTATCATGCGTTCCAGTAACTGATTCTCCAGCACTTCCATGCCTGGCAGCTGCGTGCCCTGTCTTTGTAATTGACGCATGGTATTCTGGAGCACCTCATTGATTTCTTGCTGGGTAATGACTTCCTCGTTCACCACCGCGACGATATGATCGATGGGTCTGATCTGATGATCATAGGAATCGGTATTCTGTGCAGCAATATCGGTCACCATGCTTGCAGCAAGCAATCCGATGATAATAAGCGAGCTAATTTTCATCATAATTCCTAAATACCTCGGTTGGCTATGGCGGTGTGTGTAAAATCGGCAGTGCAGTACAATCGGCAACGATGAGAAATCATTGTTTCATCCTGACATCTCGGCTGAACCGGGAAATACCGCTTTAATGGCAACCTCCTCCGTGTATATCGCAGATAACAGTGACCTGCAATATGGCAGCTTATTGCAGACTCGTGCGCGTATAACCGGGTATGCCTTGTTGCAAGACCCGTATGGGATTTGTGCCAATTTTCATCAATCCGTTCAGTTCCAGTTGTACAAAGACAGCGGTGGAGGTCTTTTGTTCAGCCGTTGCGAATCGATTGGCCACCAGGCGTAATGACCAACAGCAGGCGTTATATTCCAGACCCAGCAATCCGGCCAGTAATCGGTCATCCTTTAAGGAATAGTTGACGCTGGCCATTCCCTGCCAGTTTTTCCTGAATGGCCACTGAGTGGAAATATCCACTTGCTCAAATACGTCGCGCGTATAGCGATAGCCTGCATTGACGACTTTCCCGGGAGCGGGATGGTAGCTGACCCCTGTGCGCACCTTCTCTGTCAGAAAATTGTTCTGGTTGAGTTGTATCCCGGCATCAGTCGTGATATGGGGCGAGAGACTGCCCGAGAGCTCGGCAATGAAGTCCGATTTCGTACTGGTTGCCTGATCACCGAGCACCAGTCTCCGCTCCCTAAACCGGACCTTCTGCCCGACTGAAAAACGCAATCGTTCGTTACCCGTGGCAGACTGGATCATACGAGAAGTCAGGGCCAAGGTAATTTCATTGGAATCGTTGATCCGGTCTTCCCCACTGAAACGTCTTTCTGTAAAAATCTGAGCGAAACTGAAATCCATTTCTGCAGAATCAAAATTCGGCAAAAAGTTTTGATCCTTGTAAGGCGTGAACACATAGAACAGCCGTGGCTCAATGGTTTGCACAAAATTTTCTTTCCACATGGTCGTGTCACGTTCAAACACCAGCCCACTGTCCAGGCTGAGTATCGGCAGTGTCCGGCTCGGATGCTTTTCTCCCATGGCAGTAGGACGATTCAGGTTGTAACGGGTATGATGCAATGCAACACGTGGCTTGATATAGCCATAAGAGGTCTGTAACGGCATGCTTATACTGGGATAGAGCGCCAGACGCAAACCATGCTGCAAGCTAGGATGAGAAAAATTTGTCCAGCTGCCGGCAAAATCGAAATCCAGACCATAAACGTTGCGTTTGATTGCATTCAGCGTGAATTGCGGCAAGCGTTTGTAAGGAGATATGATTCTTGCTCTCGGATCCTGGATAGTCTGGAACTGCTGCAGCAAGGCATTGAACATGAGCGAGCCGTCACGGCCCAGTCCGCTGTAATAAGATGCTGTCGCTTGTTGCAACAAGTTGGTCTGTGAAGTAAAGGCAATATTGTTACTCAAATCGCGGAAATAATTGTCATCCGAAACCCGGTTGTAATGCAGCGCACCAAACCATCCGCTTCCCAACCAGTGGGTATGATTGAGTGCTAAGGCATAGCGCGTGCTATTCGTCACCGTATCGTCTGGCAAAAGATCGAAGAATAGCTCGCCTCCCAGCGTAGGTTTAAGATAACGGAATTCATTGTTAAACATGAGTCCACGTTTGCTCATATAGCGGGGCGCAATGGTGGCATCGTAATTGGGTGCGATATTCCAGTAAAACGGGATCGAAACTTCCGCCCCGCTGCGCGCAGTATTTCCGATGACAGGTGCCAGCAAACCGGTTTTCCGCTGTCCGGTAAGGGAGAAATTCATCCACGGCACGTAGAGAATCGGCACATCTTTGAAGCGAACCGTAACCCTGCGGGCGGTGCCGACCTGCTTTTCGTTATCTATTCTCAAATCGTCCGCTAGAATATACCAGTCATCATTATCGACCGGGCAGGTCGTATAATTTCCCTTTTTCAATCGGTAATGGTCCTCTCCTTCCAGCAGCAATAAATTGCCACTGCCCCGCCCGCTGCCGTCTTTAATGAAATAGCGCGGGTCAGTCAATTCCCCTATTTCGGTCTGCAGATTCAACTGCAAATAGCTGCCATGCAGAATATCATCGACGCGTTCCAGCATAATATTACCTTCGACTTCCATATCTTCCGTGTCCTGATAATATTTGATACGGTCAGCCGTCAGCACGTGGTCACCACGACGCACGCGCACATTGCCAGTCGCTTCGATTTCTTGCTGGTAGTAGCCATCAATTTGATCTGCGTCGATATATATTGGATGATTGTCATCGGTTTGAAACAATGGGTCTGCACCCATTGCGCCAACCGGCAGCATTAACAACAAGACATGAAACAGTATACAAAGTGTCGGCGTCTGCATTTAAGACAAAATTTCCAGCGGATTTTTTATGAGTAATGATTGTTGTGATCGGCGACCATACCCGGATCTCATCGGGATGGATAATCGGGTAATATTCTAGTTTTTGCAATCTGGCTGCTTATTTGTTAGGAAAAATATCTCCTGCTTGTTTTGCCAAGACGCCATTATCCGATAATTTTTTTTTAATGTCCGATCTCTCCACCATTTTTTCTGCTCACGGCTTACTCGCTCAGACCATTCCGGACTATCGCCCGCGCTCGCAACAACAGGAAATGGCACAAACCATCGCACAAACCATCGCGAATCAGGAAATTTTGGTCGCCGAAGCCGGCACCGGAACAGGCAAAACTTTCGCTTATCTGATCCCGGCACTGCTGTCAGGTGGGAAAGTGGTTTTGTCGACCGGCACAAAAACTCTCCAGGACCAACTGTTTCTGCGCGATATTCCTACCATTCGTGCTGCCTTGAAGGTGCCGGCAACCATCGCCTTACTGAAGGGGCGAGCCAACTATATCTGTCACTATCATCTTGAGCGTACCCTGGCATCCGATCAAATTCATTTTGCCAACCGCAATGACGTGCAGTATCTGAACATGATCGAGCGCTATGCACAGCGCAGCAGCCATGGCGACAAGGGCGGGCTGGATAAAGTACCGGAGCATGCAAGCATTTGGCAATATGTCACCTCCACGAGGGAAAACTGTCTCGGTGCCGAGTGCCCCCATCACAAGCAGTGTTTCGTTATGGAAGCCCGCAAGCAGGCGCTAGCCGCCGATATAATTGTGGTGAATCATCATCTGTTTTTTGCAGATGTCATGCTCAGAGACGAGGGCCTGTCTGAATTGCTGCCTGCCTGCAATACCGTCATTTTTGACGAAGCACACCAGCTGCCCGAAGTTGCCAGCCTGTTTTTTGGTGAATCGGTCAGCACAGGACAGATATTCGTCCTGGCGCGTGATACCTTATCCGAGGCGGCACAGAGTGCGCAAGATTTCACGCCACTTGCGGATGCCGCAGCTGCGGTGGAGAATGTTGCGCGCGATCTGCATTTGACTGTTTCCGGAAAGCAGCAACGCTTGTCTTCGAGTCAGGCCGAGCAAACACCCGGTTTTGTCGATACACTGCACCGGCTACAGGAAACAATGACCCAGTTTGTCGCTTTACTGGAAAGTCAGGCAGTACGCTCACAGGGCCTGGAAAACTGTTGGCAACGTGCGCAAGTGCTACTGGTGAAAATAAGGCAGTGGCATGAACCGGCTGAAACCCAGCACTTTGTCCGCTGGCTGGAAGCCTTCAGCCAGAGCCTGCAGCTCAATGCGACCCCCATCTCCGTCGCCGAAATGTTCAGTAAGCAAGTCCATGCCAATGCCCGCGCATGGATTTTTACCTCTGCGACCCTGTCGGTCAAACAGGATTTTTCACACTACAACCAGATGATGGGGCTGGTTGATGCAAAAACGGCGAGCTGGGAAAGCCCGTTCGATTTTCAGAATCAGGCACTACTCTATGTTCCGGACAAATTACCAGATCCCAACACGCCGCAATATACTGAAAATATCGTGCAGACAGCCTTGCCGCTGATTCGGGCAAGCCAAGGGCGCGCATTCTTTCTATGCACGAGCCTGCGGGCCATGCAGCAGGTTCACGCATCACTGCAGGCTGTTTTCGAGCAAGAGCAGCTGACCTTTCCCTTGTTATTACAAGGGCAGGAAACGCGCTCCGCCATGCTGGATCGTTTTCGCAAACTGGGCAATGCTGTCCTGATTGGCAGCCAATCTTTCTGGGAAGGTGTGGATGTACGGGGGCGCGCATTGTCGCTGGTGATCATCGACCGTTTACCGTTCGCATCGCCGGATGATCCGGTTCTATCCGCACGGATCGAAAAGTTTAACCAGGAAGGCCGCAATGCCTTCATGGAATACCAGTTGCCGCATGCCATCATCAGTCTGAAACAAGGTGCCGGACGTCTGATTCGCGACGAGAACGACCGGGGGGTACTCATGATCTGCGACCCGCGTCTGGTCACCAAACCGTATGGCAAACGCATCTGGCAAAGCCTGCCGCCAATGAAACGCACACGGAATCAGGCGGAAGCCCTACATTTTCTGGCATCTACTTTGTAGCAAGGGTTGGGGAAATAATTCGTATCTCCCTAGTACTCCGTTCCGTCAATTAGCTTGCAAATGAAATCGATGGATTCGCCTGCCAGGCTAGGCGCAAACCGCAGTCATAGCCGTAGCTATGGCGAGGATTTGCAACAACGCATGATAGGCGAAGGCGCGATTTCATGTAAGCGTTTTGGCGGAACGGAGTACTAGCCAGCTGAGTGATGACTGGTCAATCCCCTGGATCCGATATCCTTGCGCATCTGACAACCTTTGAAGCGAATATTGCCAGCAATCTCATAGGCCCGTTGCTGCGCCAATTTCAGATTTTCACCCAGCGCTGTCACACCCAGCACGCGACCGCCGGCCGTCAGGATTTCCTCTTGATCCTGGCCACCAAGGGCGGTGCCAGCATGAAATACATGATATTCATCCGTTGCATGCTGTCTGGCCATGATGGCATTCAGGCCATGGATAACGTCATGCTTGCTTGGCTTATCAGGATAGCCTTGTGCCGCCATCACAACACACAATGCGACCCGCCGGTCCCATTCAATTTCGGCCTGATCCAGCGTACCGTTGACGGCATGCTCGATCAAACCCACCAGATCGGTTTTCAATCGCAGCATAATCGCTTGGGTTTCAGGGTCACCCAGGCGGCAATTGAATTCCAGCACCTTGATATCGCCCTGGCGCGCAATCATCAGGCCCGCATACAAAAATCCGATATAGGGTTGCCCCGCCTGCGCCATACCATTGATCGCGGGCGCGATAATCTCACGCATGACTTTGGCATGCAATGTGGGCGTAATGATCGGCGCGGGCGAATAAGCACCCATACCGCCGGTATTGGGGCCCTGGTCGTCATCCAGCAAGCGCTTGTGATCCTGACTGGTGGCAAGCGGCAAAACGTTGCGCCCATCGGACAAAACAATAAAGCTGGCCTCCTCGCCTTCAAGGTAATCCTCGATCAGGATCGATGCGCCAGCCTCGCCCAGCCTGTCTTCGACCAGCATGGCATCGACCGCCGCATGTGCCTCATTCACGGTATGCGCGATCACCACCCCTTTGCCAGCCGCCAAACCATCGGCCTTGATCACAACCGGCAGTGAGTGCTGCGCAATATATTCGCGGGCCATCGCCGCATCGTGGAAACATTCACTGGCCGCTGTCGGAATCCCCTGTGCGCGCATGAATGTCTTGGCAAAGGCTTTGGATGATTCGAGCTGGGCGGCGGCCTGGCTCGGGCCGAATATCTTCAGGCCAGCCGCCTGAAATGCATCGACAATCCCTTCCGTTAAGGGGGCTTCGGGACCCACCACTGTCAACTCTATTTTTTCCCGTTGCACGAAAGCAATGAGGTCTGGAATGGCAGTGATTGGAACGTTTTCCAGACCGGGTTCCAGTGCTGTACCGGCATTTCCAGGTGCGACAAATATTTTTTCTGCACGTGGGGATTGGGCGAGTTTCCATGCTATGGCATGTTCTCTGCCACCACCGCCAACAACGAGTAGTTTCATTTTATTATTCGAATCGGTTATGTGACCAAGTGTATACGGCAAATGGCAGAAAGAATCCAGTCCCTGCTAATGCCTGAAATGCCTGACGCCTGTAAACAGCATTGCTATGCCCTGTTCATTGGCAGCCGCGATAACCTCTTCATCCCGGATACTTCCCCCCGGTTGAATCACAACCTTGGCGCCGGCCTGGGCCAACACATCCAGGCCATCCCTGAATGGAAAGAAAGCATCCGAGGCAACCACGGATCCCTGTAGATCGAGACGGGCCTGTTCGGCCTTGATGGAAGCAATTCGCGCACTGTCGACTCGACTCATCTGCCCCGCACCGATGCCGAGTGTTTGACCGTTAGAACAAAATACGATCGTATTTGATTTGACAAACTTTGCAACGCGCCACGCAAACAAGCAGTCTTCGATCTGCAACGGAGTGGGTTGAAGCTGCGTAACACATTGCAGCTGGTCGATCGCAAGATTGAAATTATCTGGGGTCTGCACGAGCAAGCCGCCATCGACCCGCTTCAGATCATAGTAATTGGCATACATGCCTTGAGGAACGGTCAGCACCCGTATATTCGGCTTGGCAGCCAATGCAAGCCTGGCTTCCGGGGTAAATTCCGGCGCAATGATAACTTCTACAAACTGATTCAATATCGCTGTGGCCAAATCAGCCTCAACCATGTGGTTGAGCGCAATGATCCCGCCGAATGCCGATACCGGATCCGTCGCGAATGCTTTCTCATACGCAGCCAGCAATGTGTCGGCAATCGCCACACCGCATGGATTGGCATGCTTGACAATCACACAAGCCGGTTTGTCGAAGGTTTGCACGCACGCCCAGGCGGCATCGGTATCCGCGATATTGTTGTAGGACAATTCCTTGCCCTGAATTTGATCATAGCTCGCTAGGCTGCCTGATATATCGAGCACTTCACGGTAAAAAGCAGCCTGTTGATGTGGATTCTCGCCGTAGCGAAGTGGCTGCGCCAGTGAGAAATTAAGATTGAGTTGATCCGGAAAGGGTTTGCGCTGCCCGGCCAGATCGACGGCCGGATCGAGTGCGGTCAGGTAGTTGCTGATCGCCGCATCGTAACGCGCGGTATGCGAGAAAGCCTTTTGTGCAAACTGAAAACGCTGCTCGGCATTGACCGATCCATTGCCGGTTTGCATCTGTGTGAGCAGCGCAGTGTAGTCCTGTGGATCGGTGACGACCGTCACGCGCTCAAAGTTCTTGGCGGCCGCCCGGATCAAGGTCGGTCCACCGATATCGATATTCTCGATCGCTTCTTCCAGCGAACAATCCGGCCGGGCTATCGTTTGCGTAAACGGATACAGATTGATGATCACCAGATCTATTGTCGGAATCTGCACTTCATCCATGGCTTGCCGATGCGCGGGCAAATCCATTCTGGCCAGGATGCCTGCATGGATACGGGGGTGCAGGGTTTTGACGCGTCCATCGAGCATTTCTGGGAAACCCGTATAATCACTGGCCTCTGTGACGTCGATTCCAGCTTCCTGCAATAATTTTGCGGTGCCACCCGTTGAAATGATCGCCACTTTAAGTTTTTGCAGGGCGGTAGCGAGTTCGATAATACCGGTTTTGTCAGAAACACTGATAAGAGCTTGTTTTATGGTCATTTCAGAGAATTAATTATTTGATCTGATGCTTAAGCAAGCGATTACGTAAAGTATTGCGGTTGATACCGAGTAGCTCAGCGGCTTTGCTTTGGTTGCCCTGAGCGTGATGCATGGCGATTTCAATCAGCGGTTTCTCGACACTGCTTATCACCATTTCATAAATCGGACAGGGTTTCTCACCATCCAGGTCATGAAAATAGGCTTCCACTGATTTACGGATACAGAACGCGATTTCATTTTCATCAATAACGCTCATACCGCGATTACCTCGTCTTGAATATATGCAAGCCTGCGACCCTGGTCAGCAAGTTGCTCAAAAAATGTATGGGTGGCAGATAGTTGTGCTTCAATTGTCTGAAGTTGATTCATGGCGTGACGAAAAGCGGCAGAGCCGACGAGTCCGCGGGTATACCAGGAAATATGTTTGCGGGCAATCCGTACCCCGGAATACTCCCCGTAGAAATCATACAAGTCATGCAAGTGATGCATCAGCACATGATGGATTTCCGTTACCTCAGGTGGAGGCAATCGTTTGCCGGTGGCAAGGAAATGATCGATCTCACGAAAAATCCATGGCCTACCTTGTGCTGCGCGTCCGATCATGACCGCGTCAGCATGCGTGTAGTCCAGAACCTGCCTGGCCTTTTCCGGCGTATCAATATCACCATTTGCAATCACCGGAATCCTGATAGCAGCCTTTACCATTGCAATGGTATCGTATTCGGCCTGCCCTTGATAAGCACAGGCACGGGTTCGTCCATGGATGGCCAAGGCTTGCACCCCAGCGTCTTCTGCGATACGCGCCACATGGACCGCATTCTTGTTTTGTATATCCCACCCCGTTCTGATCTTCAAAGTCACCGGTACATCCACCGCCTTGACCACCGCATCGAGAATTTTCCCGACCAGTGATTCATCTTTCAGCAAAGCCGAACCGGCCATGACATTACAGATCTTTTTGGCGGGACACCCCATATTGATATCGATGATCTCGGCGCCCTGCGCAGCATTGTATCGAGCAGCCTGTGCCATCATAGCAGGATCCGCGCCTGCTATCTGCACCGAAATGGGCTTGACCTCGCCATCATGGCTGGCGCGCCGCCGGGTCTTTTCCGAACCCCACAGCAGGGAATTGCTGGAAACCATTTCAGATACCGCCATTGCTGCGCCCATCCGCTTGCACAATTGCCGGAAAGGACGGTCTGTCACTCCCGCCATCGGCGCAACAATCAACTTATTTTTGAGCGTATATGAACCAATTTGCATGGAAAATGGCTAAACTGCGATTAAAAGGTTAAAAATCGACAAAGATTGAGTATTCTTGACCATTCCCTTCTTTCTCGGAGGCGATTCATTGGAAGAGAACAACAGAACCGGTATCCTGGTGAAGAAGCAGCCCCCTAGGAGGCTGTCTGAGAATAGACCGATCTACTGCGGACGAGCCTGATTGGCCGGATTTTACGATCCTTTTCGTTAAATAGAACAACTATTCGCCTCAAATGATCGAAAAATCCAACTCAACCAGCCTCGCCCTCGCTACGATCGCTATTCTCGGACAGCCTCCTAGATTATCCAAGAAAACTAGCCGCGTGCACCAAATATCATGCGGCGTGCAACGAAACGCTTGGCAGGCGGCAAGCAATCCAGCGCAGTTAGCCCCAGGCCAGCAAATGTCTGGCACAGTGGAATATCCGCAGTAAACAGCTTCACCAAGGAATCGGTAAACAACCTTCCCGCTTGCTTGTCACGCTGGCGGCGCTGATTATACATTGCGAGCATTCTGGCCGAGCCTGGCTCACCTGCCACCCCCGCCGGCACATGGCGAATTTCATCGACCAGTTCCCATGCATCACGCAAACCGAGATTGAAACCCTGGCCAGCGACCGGATGAAGTGTTTGGGCAGCATTGCCTATCAAGACGGTCCGCTGTGAAGTCACAGCTGATGCATATTTGAGCGCCAGGGGGAAACCTGAACGTTTACCCGCCCGGATAATGCTACCCATTCGGTCCCCAAAGTGGTCATGCAGGCATGTCAGAAATGACTGGTCATCCAGCTGCAATATTTCTTCAGCTTTCGTGGCCGGCATCGTCCAAACCAGCGCATAATCATCGCCAGAAGGCAGTAGCGCCAAGGGCCCATCCAGGGTAAAACGCTCGAAGGCAGCGCCTCTCTCAGGCGCCACGACCTGGACATTACTCACGACCGCCCACTGTCGATAGTCGTGCACATGATAGCGGATTCCTTCGACCTGTTCTGCAAGCCGCCCCCCATCAGCCAATACCAATAAACTGGAATGCGCCAATTTGTTCGACTCGTCCTGCTGATAGGTCACTTGAGCAAGACTTGGACTCGTCTGTATGCCGGATACCTGAGCCCCCGTCTGATAATTGACCTGGTGTGCTTGCAATAGTCCACGCATCGACTCGTAAAGGTCATGGTAGTTCACGACATAGCCCAGCGCGGGGACGCCTGCTTCCTCTGTCGTCAGCACAGCATCCCCAAAATGGCCTCGATTGGAAATGTGGATAGTCGTGATTGGCGTGGCTTGGGTCAATTTCTCCCAGACACCCAGGCGCTGCAATAACAAATGGCTGCCATACGATAGCGCCAATGGACGGGGATCGCTTACATTCTCCGGCAATTTGCGCGCTTCAAGCAGCAACACTGAAAACTCATATTCCGTTAAGGCGAGCGCCAGTGCCATCCCTACCGGCCCGCCGCCAGCAATGATGACATCGAACTGCTGATCGGTCATAGCTTCTCCCGGTCTGGTCATAGCGGGCATGTGGCATTCACGCCCATTTCTACAGAGAAAATACTGGTTATCATTTGGTTGGCCTCAATACCGGCGTATCCATTTTGTCACTTGGTGCAACGGTATTCGGCAGACAGCGCATGTGCCTCCAGCCCTTCCCCCTTCGCCAAGATGGCTGCCACACGGCCAAGCTTGGCCGCACCGGCCGGGGAAGCCTGGATCAGGCTGGTACGTTTCTGAAAATCATAGACACCCAGTGGCGAAGAAAAGCGCGCCGTCCCGGAAGTTGGCAGTACATGGTTGGGACCGGCACAATAATCCCCAAGCGCCTCACAGGTATGCCGCCCGAGAAAGATTGCACCCGCATGCCGGATGCGCTCAACCCATTGTTCCGGCTGTTCCACCGACAGCTCAAGATGCTCGGGCGCAATTCGGTTGGCGATGGCACAAGCTTCTTCCAGATCACGCACCTTGATCAAGGCACCGCGATTCTCCAGCGAAGCGCGAATGACATGCTGACGCGGCATGGCCGCTATCAGCCGATTGATACTCTCCATCACCGCATCCAGAAAGGCAGGCTCCGGACAAAGCAAAATAGATTGCGCCTGTTCATCATGTTCGGCTTGAGAGAACAAATCCATGGCAATCCATTCCGGATCGGTTTTCCCGTCACAGATCACCAGAATCTCAGAGGGCCCGGCCAGCATATCAATGCCGACCAAACCAAAAACATGACGCTTGGCCGCAGCCACATAAGCATTACCCGGTCCGACGATTTTGTCGACTTTGGGGACGGTTCCCGTACCAAAAGCCAGTGCACCGATGGCCTGGGCGCCACCGATGGTAAAAACCCGGTCCACATCACAGATGGCGGCTGCCGCCAGCACCAACTGATTGCATTCTCCCGCTGGGGTTGGTGTCACCATGATAAGTTCTTGCACACCAGCTACTTTGGCCGGAATCGCATTCATCAAGACCGATGAAGGATAGGCTGCCTTGCCGCCCGGCACATACAAGCCCACCCGGTCCAGCGCCGTAATCTTCTGGCCGAGCAAGGTGCCATCCGCCTCAACATAATGCCAGGATTGCGATACCTGTTTTTCATGATAAGTGCGAATACGGGTAGCCGCCAATTCCAATGCAGTGCGTTCGCTGGCATTGAGCGATTGCAAAGCGGACTGCAAGCGATCACGCGACAACTCGATCTGTTCGATACTCGCCACCTCCAGTTTATCGAAGCGGCGCGTATATTCCAGCAGCGCTTGATCGCCACGCTCACGCACCGCCGCAAGAATCTGGAGCACGGTCTGATCGATGGTGGCATCCTGGGTCGCTTCGAACATCAGCAGCTTATCAAGTGCCTGCTCGAAATGCGCATCAGAGGAAGATAAGCGTTTGATATCAACCATGAGATTTTCCAGTTCGTTTGAACTATACGTTAGCGGGAATTGCCGCGCTGAAGGCTTCCAACAAAGGCTGGATCGTACTATTTTTCAACTTGAGTGCCGCCTGATTGACAATCAGGCGGGCTGAAATCGGCATGATCTCCTCGACGGCTTGCAACTGATTGGCTTTCAGAGTGCTGCCGGTCGAAACCAGATCGACAATCGCATCGGCCAGACCCACCAGTGGCGCCAGTTCCATCGAGCCATATAGTTTAATCAAATCCACATGCATGCCTTTGGCCGCAAAATGATCACGAGCCGTTTTCACATATTTGGTGGCCACCCGCAAGCGCGCACCCTGGAAAACCGTCGAGGCATAATCGAAATCGTTCCTGACCGCAACCATCATGCGGCAGCGGGCGATTTTCAAATCCAGCGGCTGATACAGGCTAGCACCACCATGCTCCAGCAGCACATCCTTTCCAGCCACACCCAAATCCGCAGCGCCATATTGCACATAGGTTGGCACATCGGTCGCACGCACCATGATCAGCCGCACCCGCGGCTGGTTGGTTGCAATGATCAACTTGCGCGAAGCATCGGGATCATCCTGCGCGACAATCCCGGCTGCTCTCAGGAATGGAACGGTATCTTCATAGATGCGCCCTTTGGAAAGCGCAATGGTAATATCCGACATAAATGGATGATTACCCGAGATTTGCCGCAGCAAACTCCCAGTTAATCAATTTGTCGAGGACTGTATTGACATAGTCAGGCCGCCGATTCTGGAAATCCAGATAATAGGCATGCTCCCAAACATCGATGGTCAACAGTGGACGAAGGTTGTGCGTGAGCGGCGAATCGGCGTTGCCGGTTTTGACAATCGTCAGTTTGTCTCCGTCCTGCGCCAACCAGGCCCAGCCACTTCCAAACTGGGTGACCGCCGCATTGGCGAATTCACGCTTGCAAGTCTCGACATCGCCAAATGCCGCTTCAATTTTTTGTTTCAATGCCGCGGGTGGCTCTCCGCCGCCTTGCGGGCTGAGACTATGCCAGTAGAACATATGATTCCAGATCTGAGCAGCATTATTGAAAATGCCGGCCTTATCCGCCTGGCCAGCCGTGGCGGTGATGATCTGCTCCAGTGACTGCCCGGCATACGGGGTGCCCGCCACGAGCTTGTTCAGATTATCCACATAGGTTTTATGATGCTTGCCATAGTGAAAGCTCAGTGTATGAGCGGAAATCACAGGCTCGAGCGCATTATCGGCATAAGGAAGAGGCGCCAATACATAGGTATCACCAGCCAGTGCTGCCTTGGAAAAATTATCCAGATTGTTGCTCATTTTTTTTCCTTTAAAAATGAAGTTGAATAATGAAGTCATGAGGTCGAGTATTATGTCAAAAGAATGTTATTGATTGTTATTCGACACTTCGGTCGTAAACGTCACTTGATTGTATCCCGCCAATCTTGCGGCTTCCATGACCGTAATCACTGACTGATGTGTCGCCTTTGTATCGGCGCTGATGATGATGGCCGGATTCTCCTGATTTTTGGAAGCCGCCCGCAGCGCGTCACGCAAGCCTTCAATACTGGTGAATTTGATTGGTACGAGATCAATTGTATAGTCGCCCTTTGCACTTACTGACACGTCAATGACTTGAGGCGCATCGGATTTCTTATCCGTTTCAGCAATTGCCTGCGGCAAAGTGATTTCCAGTTCCGAGAATTTGGAATAGGTGGTCGTGATAACCAGAAAGATAAGTATGACCAGCAATACATCAATCATAGGCACGAGATTAATCTCCGGCTCTTCTTTCTTCTGCCCACGCTGAAAATTCATTGGATTCGATTCCCGATACTCGATTAATAGGTCAAACGATTGTAATACACTGGTCCAGTTGAAACCAGCATACGAACGCTGCAGCCCAATCCATAAAAAAACTTCCCGGTCGATGCGCCTATTCTAGTTTATTATTACCACTTTCACCATGCTTCGGTGTTTATTGATTTATTTCTGAATTTAGTATAAGGATCTTGTGTGGACCGTCCATCAGTCAGCATTGTAATGGGCAGCAATAGCGATTGGAGTGTGATGCAGCATGCTGCAAATGTTTTAAAAAATTTCTGCATCCCGCATGAAACCTTAATCATCTCGGCGCACCGTACACCAGACCGTATGTTCGGCTATGCGGAAACCGCACGTGCGCGCGGAATCAAATGTATCATCGCCGGCGCAGGCGGCTCGGCCCACCTGCCCGGCATGATCGCCGCCAAAACCATCCTGCCGGTACTAGGTGTGCCGGTCACATCCAAACACTTGCAGGGCGTGGATTCGCTGCTATCGATTGTGCAAATGCCCAAAGGTGTGCCCGTTGCGACATTCGCAATCGGTGACGCAGGCGCGACCAATGCAGCGTTATGTGCGATTGCCATATTGGCAACGGAAGATTCTTCCCTCGCAGAAAAACTCAATCAGTTTCGTAAGGAGCAAGCGGCGGCTGTAACATCGATGACGCTGCCGGAAGCATGAACATCAAACCTGGTGCGATGATCGGCCTGCTCGGTGGCGGGCAGCTCGGGCGTATGTTTACCATGGCCGCACAATGCATGGGCTATCGCGTAACGGTCCTGGATCCGGCCAAAGACAGTCCCGCCGGTAATATTGCCGAACGCCACTTATGTGCAGATTATCTTGATTATCAGGCGCTCGATGTACTCGGCTCGACTTGCGAAGGCGTGACGACGGAATTTGAAAATGTGCCTGCCGAGGCGCTGCGCTACCTAATGAAATATTGCATGGTCAGCCCAACAGCTGAAAGTGTCTCGATCGCCCAGAATCGCATCTTCGAGAAACAGTTTCTTGCCGAACATGGTTTTGCCGTCGCGCCATTTGCTGTCATCCATCACCAGCAGGATATTTCCAGCCAACTGGACGCATCGCTATTGCCCGGAATTCTGAAAGTCAGCCGGTTTGGTTATGATGGCAAGGGACAACACAAAGTGGCATCGATCGGCGCCCTTTCAGAGGCATTTGCTAGCTTCCGGCATGAGCCTTGTATACTGGAAAAAATGCTGCCACTCGAATCTGAAATTTCAGTCATTCTGGCACGCGGCCATGATGGCCAGGTCACGTATTTTCCGGTTGCGGAAAACCACCATGTCCAGGGCATTCTGGACATGAGCATCGTCCCTGCCAGAATCGCCCAAGAAACCATCCGGCATGCTTGCGAAATCGCCCGACAAGTGGCTGTCCGCCTGAACTACATCGGCGTACTATGCATCGAGTTCTTTATCCTGGCTGACGGTCAAATCCTGATCAATGAAATAGCGCCACGTCCACACAACAGTGGTCATTATACGCTTGATGCCTGCATCACTTCCCAGTTTGAACAGCAGGTCAGAGTTTTGTGCGGTGCGCCCCAGGGCAGCACTGCGTTGACCCAGGCTGCTGTCATGACCAATGTTCTGGGAGATCTCTGGCAAAGCAACGAACCGGACTGGCACCAGGTATTGTGCCATCCAACCGTCAAATTGCATTTATACGGCAAGCGTGAAGCCAGACCTGGCAGGAAAATGGGCCATTTCACCGTGCTGGCCGCCACAGCGGACGAAGCACTCGGCCATGCCCAAGCCATCAAGCATGCATTGCAGCCCAAATCCTAGCACTCAACAAAATCGAACATCGCTATGACCTCTGCCCTATTCGAAACCCATCTATCCAGTCTGCCACTGCTTCATCGAGGCAAGGTGCGCGATATTTACACCGTGGATGAAGACAGATTGCTGATCGTACAAACCGATCGCATTTCAGCTTTCGATGTCGTGTTACCCACCCCGATACCAGAAAAAGGATATATCCTGACAAGGATTTCTCAATTCTGGTTTAACAAGCTAGCGCACATCCTGCCCAATCATCTAACCGGCATCGCCCCGGAATCAGTGGTCGCGCCCCATGAACGCGACCAAGTGACAGGCCGTGCCTTTGTGGTCAGAAAATTAAAACCATTACCGATCGAAGCCATCGTACGCGGCTATATCTCAGGTTCTGGCTGGAAAGATTATCAACAGAGCGGCGCAATCAGTGGCATCGCTTTGCCCCATGGATTGCAGGAAGCCGGCATGATACCGGGTGGAGCAATTTTTACACCCTCCACCAAAGCCGAGGCAGGCCAGCACGATGAAAACATTTCATACGCAACTTGCGAACAATTGCTGGGCGCGCCACTTGCCCTGCTGGTTCGCAAACAGGCCATCGCGCTTTACACCCAGGCGGCAGAGTATGCGCTTGAACGAGGCATAATTATTGCCGATACCAAATTCGAATTCGGTCTGGACGATACGAATCAGCTCTATCTCATCGATGAAGCGCTCACACCGGATTCCTCTCGCTTCTGGCCAGCTGACGACTACCGGCCCGGGCGTACCCCCCCCAGCTATGACAAGCAATTTATCCGCGATTGGCTGGAACAGATCCACTGGAATAAAATACCGCCAGCACCAGCCATTCCGGACGATATTCTGGCACAAACCGTGGAAAAATACCGGGAGGCATGCCGCTTACTGATCGAGTAAAATCGGCTTTTCGCTTTATCTGCCCTGAAACCAAAAGTCTCCTTCCGGTTCAGTTCCCTGAACAACCGGGCAGCAGATCATTTTCATGGGCAAAGGCAAGTGGGATCAGGCGTAGGATTGCAACGGTCGGCCAGTCGCCCAAAATTTCCACAAACTGTTAGGCGTAAGGGTAAAGCGCTTGGTAGCGTGTTCATCGATCGCAGTCAATTCGAGTCGCTTGATTTGCTTTGCCTTCAACGCCTGCAAGAGCGGCACAAACCACTGTTGCTCCAGCCTTACCAGATCATTGCGCCAAGCAAAGGCATCCTTATAGCAGGCGTATTTTTGCAAATGGTCAAGCACAATCATTTGATCGCCCGATCGAGTCTCCCCAAGCCATTCCCCCGCGTTTGCCGGCAAATGGTAGCCAACCGCCCCGCTTGCTTTGCTCAATGCCTGCGCAAAGGGATGATTGCTCCATATCTCTGGATAAGGGGCCAGCATGCTTTCTGGCCTCATTCCCCCCCCCCATATCCAGAGGCTGTTGATAGCCAGCTCACCACGCGCCTCTCTTGCCTGATTCAATGGGCTGTCGTACAACAGCATCTGAAGCTCATTGATTCGATTGTTCCAGGCGACCCCATCCCTGCCGCCCGGCAATAAATGATTGATATTCCTGCCCGCCACCTCGCTCAGGAGATGTGTATTCAACTCCGGTGACGGATGAACACGCACATACCAGCGGTCGGCATGCAACGGCAATAACATCAGACCGTCTTTGGCAAGTTGCGCGTTGATGAAAGTAGTAAACGCCTGCGCCTCTTTCAGGGAAATATTCAGTATCTGGCTATCGGCCAGAAGAATATGATTATTCTCAATGCGCAAATGCACGGGATCGGCCCGCAACCAGTAAGCCTCGCCAATATCGATTCCTTCCCCATCCAGCTGTAACATAATGGGCGCGACGGGCCAATCCTGCTGTTTATCCACGCCAAACAGCCGACATAACCAGGCCTCCAGTTGATGCCCAGGCTCTTCATTGGATTGGCTTTTTGCCAAAATGGTCTGCAAAGCGGGTAACGGCAAGTCATGATAAATCTCTGACTGGGAGCGATCGGGCCAAAATAAGGCTGGTACGACCAAATGTAAATTCATAGTAAGAATGTGTAGAAATAAAAACATGACAGATTACCGAAATAAATAGCCAATCGAAAGTTATTCACTCAAGGGCACCTCTAAAAATTCAGCGTTTTAAACAAGACGAGGCGAGAACAAAAAATGTTGACACAGCATATGATTGATATGTAAGGAGGCATTTTTTGTGAACAACGACGTATTGTGACGAAATATGGATTTTTAGAGGTGCCCTCAAAAAGTAACGCCACCAATCGGCACGGTTCAGGCCAGGAGGCTGTCCGGGAATAGCGATCGTAGCGAGGGCGAGGCTGGTTGAGTTGGATTTTTCGATCATTTGAGGCGAATAGTCGTTCTATTTAACGAAAAGGATCGTAAAATCCGGCCAATCAGGCTCGTCCGCAGTAGATCAGTCTCGGACAGCCTCCTAGCAACCGAACATGTTTCAGCAAAGAACTTATTGCTTGCAAATCAGTCTGAATGGAATATAATTACGAATCATTCTCATTGACAACCAATTGAATCTGGCAAGGAATATCGGCTGCAGCCAAGAAACAATCGGAAAATTCATTCTCTAAGAGTTATCTTTCATGTATATTTGTGTCTGTAAAGGCGTCACTGATCGCGATATTCACAAAGCTGTCCAGCAAGGCGCTGAAAGAATGCGTGATTTGAGAATTTGCCTGGGAGTGGCCGGGGAGTGCGGCGCATGTGCCTGCCATGCAAAAATGGCATTGGACAAGTTACGGCAGCTAGCGCCTTCGCCCGAACCCGCGGGCGGTTCCTAGGCGACTCGCCTGGAAACCACTCATCGCGAGCCGGCTATCTAATACTCAAGGAGACAAACATGAAAGGTAATGCAGATATCATTCGTTGGCTCAATCGCCAGCTGCAACATGAATTGACCGCCATCAACCAGTATTTCTTACATGCCCGTATGTATAAAAACTGGGGGTTCCATAAGCTGGCAGAACACGAATACCATGAATCAATCGATGAAATGAAACATGCAGACAAGCTCATCGAACGCATACTTTTCCTCGAAGGCCTGCCCAATCTCCAGCAGCTCGATAAGTTACTGATCGGAGAATCCGCACAAGAATGCGTGACCTGCGATCTTGATCTCGAACTGGCCGCCCGCGAAACCCTGATCAGTGCCATAGCCGCCTGCGAATCCACGCAGGATTATGTGTCACGCGAAATTTTCGAGCGCATCCTGGAAGATACGGAAGAACATATCGATTGGCTCGAAACGCAACGTGACATGATACAAAAAGTGGGTATCCATAACTGGTTACAAAGTCAGATATAACCCCAATATCTCAATACCATCCTGTCAATTGGACCAAAACAAGGCCAACTGACAATCCAGACGCTATCACAGCGATGGCGTTGGATGATCCCTTAAAAGGGACCAAGATAATGGATTAACACCATATCCCTGCCTTGATCCCTGATACGCAGTCACTCAACATATTTCCTGCAGCACACTGCTCTTCAGGGCGGTTATCCACCAAGCGCCGACTCCCATATATATGACCGTGACCTCGGTCCTGCCTGCAGATGCTTCTACGCTAAATAAATAAGTCGCAATTTACGAACTCACCCGATTGCTGATTGCACTACCAGCTGAGTGGCACGGCTTATCAGTCACATGGCAGCGTGACAGCGGCTTGGAATCATACATTCCACTCCCCATCCAACTGTGATTTCCAGGTTGATTGTGCATTTATTGCCAGATCAGCAAAAGGTATTTGGTAGAATGGCTATTTATTCTCATTGTGAATCTGCTTAGTGCCCGACTTGACGGCGTGCATGCTCACACCATAAGAATTTCGACATGACATACAATTGCCCCCAATGCGGCAGCAAGCGTGTACATCAGTCACGCTTCAGGCCCGGTGAGCGGACCGCTTCAAACCTGTTTCTTGCCCCCTTCCGCTGCCGTGATTGCAAGGCACGCTTTTGGGAACGGAATACCAGCGCTTATTTCGTGGCCGCCATCAGTGCAGGCGGTATTGTACTATTCGGCACATTTGTCTGGCTGGCTTTATCGCCTGACGAGATCAGTTCAGTAAGACTTTCCTCTCAGTCACAAGCCAGCAGCATCACAGAAACCGCACAGGATTCTATTTCCGCCGCTGCCAATGGTCGTTCCTCAAACCCCATTCTGTCAGCGGCAGTCGAGCGCCGCCAGGAAATTGACACGCAGGCCTTGGATGAAAAATCTGGCTTGCCCGATCCCGGTGACAATCGGTTTTATACCGTAAGTCTCTTTTTGGAAAAGGCCAATAAAGGCAATCCCGATGCGCAATACCAGCTGGGATTGCTTTATCTGGCTGGCAGAGGCACTTTGCAGGATTTTTCAGAAGCGGCCAAGTGGTTCATTATGGCAGCTGAGCAGAATCACCCGTTCGCGCAATATGAGCTTGGATTGCTCTATCAGGTCGGCCAGGGGGTAGATATGGATCTTGAAAAAAGCTATATGTGGTTCAATCTGGCTGCGGCTGCAGGTGTCGAACAAGCGATGCTGGCGCGGGACAAAGCGATGCGCGCACTCAGCTCCAAACAATTGACGGCCGCACAAAAAGCAGCCAGAGAGTGGCTCGAATCCAGAAAATAGTCCAACGCTGACTCTTCCTGGATCGGCCATCTCTGTTTGCAAAGATCAACTACGCATGCGCTATAGCGCCTTGACCATGTTCTCCACGACTTTCTTGGCATCACCAAATACCATCATGGTTTTGTCCATATAGAACAGATCATTGTCCAGGCCAGCATAGCCGGCAGCCATGCTGCGCTTGACCACCATCACAGTGCGTGCCTTGTAGGCATCCAGAATTGGCATGCCATAAATAGGACTACCTGGCACATTGGCAGCCGGATTCACGACGTCATTCGCACCCAGCACCAGCACGACATCCGTATTGGAAAAATCACTATTGATTTCATCCATCTCCAATACCTGCTCGTAGGGAATCTCTGCTTCGGCAAGCAACACGTTCATATGGCCAGGCATACGGCCTGCAACCGGGTGAATGGCAAAACGCACATTCACGCCCGCCTTGAGCAAGGCCTCAGCAAGCTCTTTTACAGCATGCTGGGCGCGTGCCACAGCCAGCCCATATCCAGGCACGATAATGACGCTGTCGGCATTTCCCATCAGGAAAGCCGCATCATCGGCACTCCCGCTGCGATAGGTTTTCTGTGTCCCGTCGCCCGCAGCTTGGGCACCCCCATCACTGCCAAAGCCGCCCAGAATAACCGACAGGAACGGGCGATTCATCGCCTTGCACATAATGTAGGACAGAATTGCACCGGAACTACCAACCAGCGACCCTGCGATGATCAGCATCGGATTGCCGAGGGAGAAACCGATACCGGCTGCCGCCCATCCTGAATAGGAATTCAGCATGGAAATTACGACCGGCATATCCGCCCCGCCAATGGGAACAATGATTAGAAAACCCAGCAGGAAGGCGATGGCCGTCATGGCGGAGAATGCAGTCCAGTTGGTGGTTTCAGTGAAGAAGAACCACAGACCGAAGCCTATCATGACGATCGCCAACAGCAGATTGAGCAGGTGTTGGCCGCTAAAAACAATCGGTGCGCCGCTCATACGGCCGGAAAGTTTCAAGAATGCGATCACAGAACCTGACCAGGTCATGGCGCCAATGAACGTGCCCAGGAAAAGTTCCAGTTTGCTACCGGTGGGCAGCACCTCAGGCAAACCAAACGAAACAGGATTGTTGACAGCGGCGATCGCTATAAATACTGCCGCCAGGCCAACGAGCGAGTGCATGAACGCGACCAACTCCGGCATGGCCGTCATCTGAACGCGATACGCCACGATGGAACCAATCAAGCCACCGATGGCAATACAGCCCAGGATCAGTGCCCAATTCTCGGTAATGGTCAGCGTGGTCGCCACAGCGATCGTCATCCCGAGCATACCGAAAAGGTTGCCGCGCCGGGCCGAAAGTGGCGAGCTCAATCCTTTGAGCGCGAGTATGAAAAATACCGCTGCGACGAGATAAGCAAGTGCAATGAAATTAGCGGACATTTAGGCGTTCCCTTTCTTTTCTTTTTTCTTGAACATTTCCAGCATTCGCTGGGTAACGAGAAAACCACCAAATACATTGACAGAAGCCAAAACGACCGCGACCGCACCCAACCAGACGCCCCAGTCGGACTCTGCGGTTCCAGCAGCCAACATCGCACCGACCAGAATAATGCTGGATATTGCATTCGTCACCGACATCAGTGGCGTATGCAAGGCTGGCGTCACATTCCATACCACATGGTAACCAACAAATACAGCCAAAACGAACACCGTAAGATGAATGATCGTTGGATCAATTTCGCCAATCATGTTCTTTCCCTTCTAAATTCATAAATTTTCCAAAAACCAGCAACGAGTCCACTCGTGTTCAGCTGATGATTTCACCGTTTGCACAAATCAGACTGCCTGCAATAATTTCATCTTCCCGATCTATCTTGAGCGCGCCTGTTTCGGCATCTAGCATCAGATTCAAGAAATTCATGAGGTTGCGTGCATAGAGCGCACTGGCATCGGTTGCCACCAATCCGGGAAGATTGGCTACACCAATCAAATGTACACCATGTTTCACCACGGTCTTGTTCAATTCCGACAAGGGACAGTTGCCTCCAGCTTCTACTGCCATGTCAACAATCACAGAGCCCGGCTTCATTGCCTTGACGGTATCCTCCTTGATCAAAACCGGTGCCGGACGCCCAGGAATCAGGGCAGTAGAAATGATAATATCCGCCGCCGCCGCACGTTCATGAATCAACTCACCCTGACGGCGTTTATAGTCCTCGGACATCTCGGCAGCATAGCCACCAGCTGTTTCGGCTTTTGCCTTTTCCTCATCGGTCAATGGGACTTCCACAAATTTTGCACCGAGACTCTCGACCTGCTCCTTAACGGCTGGACGCACATCGAAAGCTTCAATCACTGCGCCCAGCCGTTTGGCCGTGGCAATCGCCTGCAATCCAGCCACCCCTGCTCCCAGCACCAGTACACGCGCAGCTTTTACCGTACCCGCCGCCGTCATCAGCATGGGAAAGAATTTCTGGTAAACATTGGCTGCCATAATTACGGCCTTATACCCGCCAATGTTGGCCTGAGAAGACAATACATCCATACTTTGCGCACGGGAGATCCGCGGCAATTTCTCCATGGAAAAGGCGGTCAGGCCATGCTTGGCCAGTGCTTCAACGCCTTCGGCATGATGTGGTGACAGCAAACCGATCAATACAGCGTCCTTGCGCATCAGGGCGAGCTCATCAGCTTGTGGACCACGGACTTTCAATACAATTTGGGATTGCTCATATAACTGCGACGCTTCGGCGACGATGGTCGCACCAGCTTCCTGGTAGGCCGCATCTGGAATGCTGGCACCCGCTCCCGCGCCGGTTTGCACCAAAACTGTGTGCAACCCTTTAGCTGTATATTTCTTGACGGTTTCGGGTGTGGCCGCCACACGCGTCTCACCTGCACGCGTCTCGGCAGGTATGCCTATGTGCATGGATACTCTCCCCTGTTATCTTGCTAATTCGTTAATAAAATCAATATATTAATTGTCTGTAAAGCAGGCGTCACGTTCCGGCCGAGGCCCTAACAAGGATCCCAATTACCTGACTGCTTATCACGAACCCCGATGCTGCGCACGCATCATCATGCTCTTGCTGTGGAATGCATACCCCATTTTTTACAGACCCCCAGATTCAAGTCAGCCTTGAATTATAAATCAATTTGGATCAGATGAAATCCGATCCGGTCTTAGAAGCTGTTTGGAAGCTCCTGTTTTATGTCAAGCGCCTCATATAATGCGAGTCAGGCGGCGTAAACCCCGGTTCGTTCGCCCGAGTAAGTCGCTCGTGGATTCTGCTATGAAACTGTTTTGAAACAATGGCTTCGAGCGATCATGCAGCAGCATGACATGTGTTAATACGTACTACTTTTTCTAAAACCATGGGCAATCTTCCCTGCTAGGAGGCTATCCGAGAATAGCGATCGTAGCGAGGGCGAGGCTGGTTGAGCGGGATTTTTCGATCATTTGAGGCGAATAGTCGTTCTATTCAACGAAAAGGATCGGAAAATCCAGCCAGCCAGAATCGTCCGCAGTAGATCAGTCTATTCTCGGATAGCCTCCTAGCTGCCTGGCGAGATATTCGGCATCAAGGTCAAGTTGACGTTGGGCTGGATTGCTTCGCTGCGCTCGCAAAGACGGACAGTAAAAAATGACCGCCGCACATATCTTGACTGCCGTCATGGCGAGGCCCAACGGGCCGCAGCCATCCAGACGCTTTTCGGCGACCATGCATCGCCGCCATTGACATGACGTTAATGAGATGGTCCCAAAATAGAAATTACCAAACAGCTTCTTATGAATCCCTGGTCAAGAAGTGGCAGTATGGCTTTCAGCATGCAAGCAGTGATCAATCCATTGACTTGTCAATTTCTCCTGGACACTGTTTTGCCGCAAGCGGGAAGCTAGCCCACTAAAGTCTACCCAATCCAATGGTTGGTCCTGATTAAAGCAAGAAAAGACATATGACACCTCACCTGTGACAGGATCTTTCTGTGGCTGCAGACACTGCGCGCAAATTTCTTTCATCATGCACTGCATCGGCGAATTGATCGAGCCGACCGCAAAGTGGTCCGCCTTCAAATAAGGCGCCAGTTGCTGATGACGGGCAGCGCCGACTGCAGCCATCATCCGGTCGGAACCAATCACGATGATACGGTCTGCTTCCTGCATAGCGATTGCAGGCTGTCCCAGTTCGCCACGAGCATATGCGACCATCGCCTGAACAATATTGCCGACATAACTCGCATCACCCGGCCGCGATGGCTGGAAGCCCGGCGCCTCATCACAACACCAGACAATGGTATCGGCAGCCGCCTCGATCTCGGCAACCTTATACCGATCGACCAATTTCTTGTAGCCCGCGAAATACAATACCTTACAGCCTGCCGCACGCGCCGCTGCACCGATCGAAAACAACACTGCATTGCCCAATCCACCGCCGACCAGCACGACCGTTTCATTGGACACAATTTCGGTTGGCGTGCCTGTCGGGCCCATCAACACCACCGGTTCACCAGGCTTGAGTAATGTGCATAAGTCTGCCGAGCCGCCCATTTCGAGCGCAATCAACGATACCAACCCTTTCGAGACATCTACCGCCGCACCAGTCAGTGCAATGCCCTCCATGGCCAGGCGCGTTTCCTCGGAAACCTTTGACAGCGCGGCAAAATTCTGGAAACGGTAAAACTGCCCTGGCTGGAAATGACGAGCAGCCAGTGGCGCATGGACAACCACCTCGATAATGGTAGAAGTCAGGCGCTCTACCTTATGCACCGTTGCCCGCAACTGGGAACCCAGCGCATGCATGAAATCCGGTGCCGGCGTACTCGCTGCCGGCGCTATCTGCGCCAGCACCCGGCTCACGACCGGATAACCCTGCTTGGCACTGGCCATGGCCTTGACCACATTACCCGAGTAAGAAGGATGCAGATCGCCGAAATAACTGATGAAACGCCCATCATCCGAGCGGCTGAGCAATACCACCGCTTTTTCCGGCTTCGGATTACCTTTGGTCACGTCAACAGGCTGGCCTTGTTCATCGCAGGACGCGAAATAGCGCCCGTTGAGCTTGAAGTTATCGGCATCTTCCCGTGCAAGCACGGTATTCGGCTGTGTCCCGGCCGCCACCAGAAGTGCCCGTGCCGGCAAATCCACTTCCCGGGTCTTATGCCAGCGACCTTCCTCATCCAGTGCCTGCACTACGAAACGGATCGTTTGGGTGTGCTCCCAGCGGTCCACATCAATCCGCAAAGGCGTCAACCCTTCGGCAAAATAGATCCCCTCTTCCAGAGCTTTCTCTACTTCTTCATGATTCAGCGTATAAGATGGGCTATCGATCAAGCGCTTGCGATACGCAATCGTCGCGCCTCCCCAGGATTTTAATAACTGCGCAATACGTGGCGCACGGCCCTCCTGGGCTGCCTGCGCCTTCTCCTCCCGAATGGCGCGGGCATGGTTCATGAACTCGGCTGCAATTTCCCGCTCTTCATCATCCCAGCCGGCCTCTACCACCGCCCTGCCCTGTTCGGCCACCAATGTTTCATAGCGATGCAGGAATTTCTCCACTTGCACAGGATAATAGGCAAGCGCCTCGGTAGCTGCATCAATGGCAGTCAGCCCGCCACCAATCACCACAACCGGCAAGCGCAACTGCATATTGGCGATGGAATCGCTTTGTGCTGCGCCCGTCAATTGCAGCGCCATCAGAAAATCAGATGCCGCCCGCACCCCACGCGCCAACCCATTGGGCAAATCCAAAATAGTCGGACGCCCAGCACCGGCAGCCAGCGCAATATGATCGAAACCCATGTTCCAGGCATCTTCAACGCTCAATGTGCCACCAAAACGCACCCCGCCAAAAAGCGCGAATTCCGAACGTCGTTCCAGCAAAAGACGGATCAGTTTCAGAAAATTCTTGTCCCAGCGAACCGTGATGCCATACTCGGCAACCCCCCCAAAACCCATGGGCAAGCGCTCATTCAGATCCTCGCGCAAGGATTCGACGTCAAGGATAGGCGTAAAAGGCATACGGGTGCCGTTCATGTCCACACCAGATATCCCGGCGGCCAGAGGCTCTATTTTCAGTCCATCCACACCGATGACCGTATGCCCATCATTCATCAAATGATGCGCCAAGGTATAGCCCGCAGGACCCATTCCTACTACCAGTACTTTTTTGCCAGTTGGCGATTTGGGATAAGGCCGGCCCAGATCGAGTGGATTCCAGCGTGTCAACAAGCTATAAATCTCAAATCCCCATGGCAGCTCGAGCACATCCTTGAGCGTCCGCGTTTCCGCCTGTGGAATATTGACAGGATCCTGTTTCTGATAAATGCAGGATTTCATGCAATCATTGCAAATCCGGTGTCCCGTGCCGGCACACATCGGATTATCCAGCACGATCATTGCCAGACTGCCAACCGCCACGCCCTGTGTCTTGAGTTTGTGAAACTCGGAGATACGCTCTTCCAGCGGACAACCCGCCAACAAAGCGCCGAGCTCGCTTTTCTTGAATACCTTGCTCTCGGGCGCATCCTTCGATTTTTGTAAATAGCCTTTCGAACAGGAGTCCTTGCCCTGCTCATGACACCAGATACAATAATTGGCTTCGTCCAGCGCACCCGCCAGATCTGTGCCGACATCGGTCAAAGAAAAGCCTTCCCGGTGGCGCAAATGATCGAGATGATGCATCGTATAGCCCTCGCTGTCTTCAGTCACCAGCGACAGCAAATGCTTTGGATCCAGCTTGCGTGGGGACTTGAACAATATACCCTGCCGGGTATGCGCCTGACCTTCGGGCGTGCGCAGCGCCCATGCGGCATAATGCAAGGCAAGCTCAATTTGATCGGCATATTGGGCTTCATCTTCCATCCAGCGAGCAACATGGCTCGCAAAAACCAACTCGGAAAAAGGCTGCCCGAATATTTCCACCAGTTTCTGCTCCAGCACCAATCCATCGATGGTCTGCAGTACCTGATCACTGACCTTGGTTTTGGCCCGCCGCTGCACGAACTGACGTTTGCAAAAATAGAGCGGCGCCAACTCATGATGCCGCTGGGCCAAGGCACGCACTTCATTGCCAATACCGAACAAGGTCGCGATAAAGTCCTCCAACCAGGGCGCCAATTCTATCAGCAGAGCAGATTCGTCTTTCGTTGCCAGTGACTCAGGATGCTGGCGGGCTTGATCCAGGCGGGCTCGCAATGCCGCATCACCCTCCTTGAGGACATCCAGAAATATTTGATCCAGCTTGACCAGACCGTCACGATCATATAACTCTCTGAAAGTCATGCCATAACCGAGCGCGAGGGTAGCCAAAGCGGCTGTCGAAGGATGAGCGGATGTTGAGGGTGAGTCAATCATGTTTATTCAGGTATTTTTACGTAGGATAATGGGAACAAATAATGCTGGCTTCATACTCCCGGCAGACCAGAACTGTTTACAGGCTTTCCAGGAGAATCAAGCGAGTATATAGCTAATGAATAATGGCTATATCAAATAGCGCTTACGCTTAACCAGGAGTTTCAGGTTTAATCTTCGGAATCACAGATCATGCCGGCGGCAACCGTGTTATTGCTAACCTCATCGATGAGAATAAAACAACCAGTGCCATGATTGTTCGCATAGGCATCCACAACCAGTGGCAGCTGCACTTTCATCCCGACGCGGGCGATATCGTTCATGCTGAGCGTATCGGTCATTTCATGATCCATTGTATTGACATCCACGCGGTAATCGATCCGGGCAATCAAACCCTTGACCATGCGCGTGGTATGCTTGACGATATATTTACGCCTGGGGTCAAATCCGCTCTCAGACAACCAGCAAAGCATGGCATCGAATTCCCGGATGGTACGTGGCGATTTGCCGGTATTGACCAGCATGTCGCCCCGGGAAATATCCAGGTGATCTTCAATTGTCAACGTCACGGACTGGGGTGCAAAAGCACTCTCCAGCGTATCGTTATAGAACAGGATTTCCTTGATATGCGAGGTCAAACCGGAAGGCAACACGGTGACTGCATCCCCCTTGCGCACCACACCGGATTCGATACGTCCCATATAGCCGCGGAAATCATGCAACGCCTCCGTTTGTGGGCGACAGACCCACTGTACCGGAAAACGAAAATCTTTCGTATTGAGATCATGCTCGATATCGATACTCTCCAGCAATTCCAGCAAAGGCCTGCCGGTATACCAGTCCAGCCGGTCGCCCCGCTCCACCACCATATCCCCAAGCAAAGCGGACATGGGAATATAATCGATGGAACGCAACCCCAATCTTTGGGCAAAAGCAGCAAAATCGGCACAGATGCGCTCGAAAACATCCTGGGAATAGTCCATAAGGTCCATCTTGTTGACGGCCACAACCAAATGCGGAATACCCACCAAACTGGCCAGGAAGGCATGCCGCCTCGATTGCGTCAGCACACCCTTGCGTGCATCGATCAGGATAATAGCCAGATTGGCGGTAGAGGCCCCCGTCACCATGTTCCTGGTATATTGCTCATGCCCGGGCGTATCGGCAATAATGAATTTACGTTTAGGTGTGGTGAAATAACGGTAAGCCACATCGATGGTAATTCCCTGCTCCCGCTCGGCCTGTAAACCATCCGTCAACAAAGAGAGGTCGACTTTTTCCATACCACGCTTGCTGGAAGTGTGGGCAATAGAACTCAGCTGATCTTCGAATATGGATTTCGAATCATGCAGCAAGCGCCCGATCAGGGTGCTTTTCCCATCATCCACGCTTCCGGCAGTAATAAATCGAAGCAACTCGGCACGATCGAGTCCGACATTTTCAACGACTGACATGTACTAGATGAACCTTTGAAGAAAAGTAAAATTAAGATGGGGAATGATTAAACCTTGAATTAGAAATAGCCTTCCCGTTTACGCAATTCCATCGACGCCTCAGATGTCTGATCATCCATGCGTGTAGCCCCACGCTCAGTGATACGGGTAAGCACGGTCTCGGCGATAATTTCCTCGACATTTCTAGCTTGAGACGCGACCGGACAAGTACAGCTCATATCCCCGACCGTACGGAACCGCACCATCACGCTCTCCACACGCTCGTCTGCTCCAGGTTGAACCAGGCTCGAGACCGGCAACAATCCGTTGTTGCGCGGGATAACTTCCCGCTGATGCGCGAAATAAATGGATGGCACTTCCAGACGCTCGCGCCCGATATATTCCCACACATCCAGTTCGGTCCAGTTGCTGATAGGAAACACCCGGATATTTTCGCCGGGGTGAGTACGCGTGTTGAACAGGCTCCACAATTCCGGACGCTGATTTTTTGGATCCCATTGGCCGAATTCATCGCGGAACGAGAAAATGCGTTCTTTTGCACGCGCCTTTTCTTCATCCCGGCGCGCGCCACCGATACAGGCATCAAATCCAAATTCCGCAATCGCATCCAGCAAAGTAATAGACTGAAACGGATTGCGGCTCTGATTTTCAGAACGCAAGACCACCCGCCCGCGTTGAATGGAATCCTCCATACTGCGCACGATCAGACGTTCACCCAGCTCCTTGGCCCGATAATCACGAAACTCGATAACTTCCGGAAAATTATGACCGGTATCGATATGCATCAGTGGGAACGGGAAACGGCCGGGCCGGAAAGCCTTCTCTGCCAGCCGCAACAGGACCACTGAATCCTTGCCACCCGAAAACAGCAATACCGGATTCGTACATTCTGCTGCCACTTCCCGCATGATATGGACCGCCTCACTTTCCAGGGCATCCAAATGTGTAAAAGCTCGATGATTCATTTTGATTTATTTGATAACACGTTAAGTGTAGATTACGTTTTCTCTACATGCAGGCCGCATTCCTTGGAATCCGGATTTTCCCACCACCAGCGCCCCGACCGGACATCTTCACCCGGCGTGATCGCCCGGGTGCAAGGCGCGCAACCAATGCTGGGGTAGAACCGATCGTGCAATGCATTGTAGGGCACATCATGCTGTTTGATGTAATCCCACACATTCTGATGGGTCCAGTGACACAGCGGATTGAATTTATGCAAGCCGTGTTCGCTGTCATAGGCCGAGATTTCCAGGCTGTCACGTGTCACGGCCTGTTCACGCCGCATTCCTGTAATCCAGGCCTTTTTCCCTGCCAGTGCCCGCTTCAGAGGCTCGACCTTGCGCAAATAGCAGCAACTTTTCCGCAAGGCGATGCTCTTGTAGAAACCGTTCGGCCCATGCTGCGCGACATAGTCTTCAATCGACGCCGCATCCGGGCAATAGGCCCGGATGGAAACAGCGTAACGGTCCTTCACTGCCTGCATCAGATCGTAGGTTTCTTGCGGCAAACGGCCGGTATCAAGCGTAAAGATCACAATCTGCGGATAGTGACGCGCAATCAGGTCTGTCAGCACCATGTCTTCGGCACCGAAACTATTGGCGAACACCGCTGGCGCATAGTTTTGCTGGATATGCTCCAGCACACTGCACAATTGCTCAACTTTCTGTTGCAAGTCCTGTTGACTCATACGCGTTCGATTAGGCCAAGTCTACGCAATCAAGCCACTGAAGCTGACTGGGTTTCCCGCCGGCTTGAAGCGGCTCCAGCTTGAGGCAGTGCACCGGCCAAATCCAGCTGACGGTCAAAATCCATACAGAATGCCGCAACATCATTCGTCCAGCCGTCCATTTCAGCGTACCACTCGGTCAGCAGCTGATCATTCAACTCTTCCGCAGGTTTTGAGAAATAGTGCGCAAAGTTTGCCAGCGATTTGGCCAAAGCCGGTTTGGCGGGCAACACTTGCAGCAATTCCTCCGCCTGCTCGGCCAGCGTGTCGCATTTGCGCCCGCCAACCAGCTGGGTCAATCCTTGGCCAATCAGCCAGGCGATTGCCTCGGCACATTTCGCAGATTCCTCAAACTTGCGCTGGAACTTCAAGGCATTCCGGTAATTTCGCTCGTTTGCAGCATCAAAGAATGTGGTACCGATCTGTACCTGCTTGGCGCCTGCGCATTCGCCACCACCCAGCTGCAACACCCTGAAATCGTCGGTATGACCATGGTCCCGCATGACCGACAGGATCTCCTCGGCACTGACGGCCATCAGATCCGCCAACAACTCCACGAAATAGTCTTTACCCTTGCGGCGCGTCCAATTGAAAAACGTCTCATTATCGGTGCGATCAGCGGTATAGGCAGCCTGGACCCGATCGATGGCCGGCTCAATACGAGCGCTCGGAACTGATGGCCCTTTGAAAGCCAGTCCGCCTGCAGCCATGCCGTTGCCACCAAAATACATTTGGTAATGCGGCACCAGCTTGCCATGCATGCGTTTGCCCTCGCCATAGATGCCAATATCGCCAGCCTCGGGTTGTGCACAACCATTGTGGCATCCCGACACGCGGATACGCAGATCATGCTCACCACCGGATAATTTCCCACCCACCGTTGGGCTCGACGTAATACCCAAACGGCAAGTGGAAGTGCCTGGACAGGCCACGACATCGTCACCGGCTTTGGGCAAACCCAGTCCCAAATCGGCCAGTACCGCCTGAATATCCGCCAGCTGAGCTTGCGGTACATTGACCAGCATCAGATTTTGATCCTGGGTCGTACGAATTTCCGCCAAATCGAACCGTTTCAACAGCCCGGAAAGCCCCCGCATTTGTGGCACCGTCAACTGCCCAAGCCGCACGCTGATTGGCAGCACATGCAACCCAGCCTGTTTTTGTTCATAAATTTCACGTGGCGCGCCTTGCCCCGGGGCCGCAACATCGGTTCTGCCGGTGGTCCATTCGCCTTTGGGGTAGCCCTGATTCTGCAAGGCCTCTTTGACACGAGCCAGCTCTTCCTGATATTTTTCGATGAAGCCCGCCTCACCGAACCGGTCCACCAGGAACTTGATGCGTGACTTGGCACGCTTGACCCGATCGGAATACTTGTTGTGCACGGTCAGCACCGCTTCGATCACCAGGAACAGGTCTTTTTCCTCAACGAACGATTCGACAACAATCGCCTCATGGGGTTTATGCCCAAGGCCACCGCCTACCAGCACCTTGAAGCCGAAACGCCCATCCTCGTTTTTGACAGCCACAACCCCCAAATCATGAATCATCGCTTGTGCGCAATCCGATTCACAACCCGAAAAGCTGATTTTGAATTTACGTGGCATCAGCTGATTGAGCGGCTTGCGCAGAAAATGCCGCACTGTGCCATTGAGATGCTGCGTAATATCGGTGTGTTCGCGCGGACATACCCCGGTCAGCGGGCAGGCTGTAATATTGCGAATCGTATTGCCGCATGCTTCGCGCGTCGTCAATCCACCTTTTGACAACTTGCGCATGACAACTGACGTATCCGCCAATGGTACGTAATGCAGTTGTATATCCTGGCGCGTTGTAATATGCGCTTCGCCACGTTGCGTGTGATGTTCGACGACATCGGCAATTGCATCGAGTTGCGTCCCGACCAAACGCCCGCCGGGGATCTTGACGCGCACCATGTTCACGCCTTCCTGGCGCTGGCCGTAGATGCCCATTTGCAAACGGGTGGCCGTAAAACGGTCCGCATCGATCTGGCCATTCAAGAAACCTTGCAAGGCTTGTTCGTAGGCGTCGATTTCCTCGTTGTCAGCAAGATCAGTCAAATAATCCATTCCATCTCTCCATAGCTTCCATGGCATTATCAATATATCCACGGAATAATTTTCAACAGCCAAAACGTGCTATTTTATCCGATAACCGCCCGCTGCGTAACGTCATTGTCAGAAAATAGCCAGAAAATTCAGGGTCAAGCTGTAAAAAACGCCGCCTTGGGCCAGCATCATGCTCACTCAAGATCGGTCGACGATTTCCAGCGGGTGATAGCGGCAGAAAATAAGTTCCTCATCCAACTTACCAATATACCGCTCGCAGCGATTTGTTCGCAGATGCGATAGCATGTATTGATCTGCAGAATATACTTCTCGTACTTGTAACAGAATAACAAAAATCTTATATAATATAAAATAATATTATATTACATGCATATAACACACATTCATAACACCCATGAAACTTCAGCAATTACGCTACCTCTCTGAGATCGCCAAACAACAGCTCAATCTTTCCAAAGCCGCCGAAGCCCTGCACACTTCGCAACCAGGCATCAGCCGGCAAATTCAATTACTGGAGCAGGAACTGGGCGTTGAAATTTTCATACGCAATGGCAAGCGCATCACCAAAATCACGCCACCAGGACAGGCCATTCTCGAAGTCGCAAGAAGAATGCTTCAGGATGCGGACAATCTGAAAAGAATCGGAGAAGAATTCAACGACAAGGAAAGCGGTTCACTCGTCATCGCAACCACCCACACCCAGGCCCGATACGCCCTGCCACCCATCATCAAACGATTTATCGAACGCTACCCAAAGATCAGGCTGACCCTGCGCCAGGGCAGCCCAATCGAAATATCCACCTGGGTTGCTTCAGGTGAAGCGGACCTGGCTATCGCAACCGAAGCGATAGAACTATTCGACGAGCTGATCATGATTCCTTGCTACCAATGGAACCGCTGCATCGTGGCCCCCCCCCAACACCCGCTGCTGGAACAGGAAAAGCTGACACTTGAATCTCTCGCGCAATACACCATCATTACCTATGATTTTGCCTTCACCGGGCGCTCAAAAATCAACCTGGCTTTTGAGTCCAGAGGCCTGCAGCCCAATGTCGTCCTGACCGCCATCGATGCCGATGTAATCAAGACCTATGTTGAAATCGGGCTGGGCGTGGGGATTCTCGCGCAAATGGCCTTCGACCCTGCGCGCGATAAAGGTCTGCGCGCCATCGATGCCGCCCATCTCTTCGAACCGAGCACCACCCGGATTGGCATCAGCCGCAGTTGCTACATTCGCAGCTATATTTACGACTTCATTGAAATGTTCGCCCCACATTTGGACACAGAAACCATCAAACAGGCACTGGCCCATCCGCAACGACAAGAACCAGCCTGAAACCAGGCCAGACACCTGCACAGCTAGTACTCCGTACCGTCATAGCAAGGCCGGCAGGCAAAACTGATGAGGTCGGTATGAAACAGAAGAAATGATCAAACAGCCGGATGGTACGCTTGCGCACCATAAAACCGACGATGGATTATTACTGGGCGCATGTTCATCATTCACGTCGCTGAACCGACAATCGCCTTTTAGCGTCAGCCGGACGGTGCGCAAGCGCACCCTTGTACCCTACGCATACAACCTGATCACCATCATGATCAAACCACTAATGAACACCAAGGCACACTAACACGCTAATATTGCAAAATCACTTCGGCTGTATTTTCACCCGCAACCAGACCAGCCATCCATCATTCGCCCGGCCACATAACAAAGCTCAAATCAAGAGAGCGCCGCAACCCAACAACTCGTGTGCATTGGTGTCCATTCGTGGTTTCCCGGCAAAGCCAGCGGCAATACAACGCGGCCGCCCCCTGCCGGCAGCCGTCGCGGTCATCCAAATACTTTTCAGCAACTGTTATGTTATGGAAAATTTTATAACTTGGCGCCTGTACCCACCAGCGAAGCCGAAGTGATTTTATAAGAAAATGTTTCCGGTTCGAGGCTATCCTGTTGCCGCCCGTCGATTTCGGCATGCGGATAAAGGAAAAACGGCAACTTGCCCACAGCACTTGTCTTGCCCAGGCCAACATTCTCGCCGTCATTGAAAGCGACCCAATTCATTTCCCAGGAACCGAACAACTTCTCTCTCAATTGCACAATCAATTCGTGATTGCGGGGCAACATATCCAAAGCCATGACCTCGCTCACGTCAGCCGGATCTACTGGCACCCAGCCAAAGCCGGCCAGATAGAATTCAGCCCGGCAATGCTGCGCGCGACTGACATCGCCAAACTTGCCCAGATGCTTATTGAGCACCGAATCATTGATCCGAATACCATACTTCTGCCTGGCGGGAATGCCGCTGGCGCGCGCCAGCCCCACAAACAGCGCATGAATATCGACACATTTACCACGGAGATTTTCCTTCGCCAGCATATTCTGGACATCCCCCCAGCCCTGCCCACGCAGATTGTTATCAAAAGTCGCGTTGTCAATCACCCAGTCATAAATGGCCCGCGCTTGCTGCAGCGGCGTTTTCGCACCGGCCTGCTCAGTGATGGCAAGCGCAGTTTTCTTGACAATGCCATCAACAGGAATCTGTTTGCTCGGTTTCAGGTATTGTTTCACCGCCTGCGGTATTGCAGCCGAGGCCGGTGCACGATAATGCCGCAGGTCAATAGAGCGGTCAGCAGTCTTGATAATGCTGCTGACTTTTATGGTTCGCTCGCCACTGCCCTGCCAGGTTGCGTGAAACATCGGAAAACGCGTATCAGGCACAACACTGAATCCACCAGCAGTCGCACTCCCATTCCAGTTACTGCCCTGTGTAAACTGATAATCCGTATCATTGGTATCCGGCAAAGGCAGCCACAACCGCGCAACTTTTCCTGCGGATGGCAACGCCACCTCATAAGACAAACGATAACTTCGCCATTTAGCTGGGGCCGAAGATTGCGCAAATACCGATGACGGGATGGAAGGAAACAACACAGCGCCTGCTCCACCGGTGCCAATCAGTTTGAAAAAATCCCTACGTTTCATACGACTCCTGAACAGTGTTGGTATAAAATAAATACAGCCAGAAACAGCAAATCTAGCGCTGCCAGCTACTTCAGTCAATTCCTATATTTCATGCTCGACACACAATCCCTACTCCCCGCAATCGAAATCACAACCGGCGCCAACCCCACCCATACAATCTTATGGATGCACGGGCTGGGTGCCGACGGCAATGACTTCGTGCCCATTGTACATGCACTTGATTTGTCACCCGAAATCTCCATCCGTTTTCTGTTTCCGCATGCTCCGGTCCAGCCCGTCACCATCAATGGTGGATGGAAAATGCGCGCCTGGTATGACATCAAACATAACGATTTAAGTTGGCAGGAAGATGAAACCGGGTTACGCAACTCACAGCGCGCAATTACTGCACTACTCGAACACGAAATCCAGCGAGGCATCCCGGCCGCACATATCGTGCTGGCCGGTTTTTCCCAAGGCGGCGCCATGGCGCTGCAAACCGGCCTGCGCCTTCCGTACAAGCTGGCCGGCATCATGGTCCTGTCCGGCTACCTGCCACTGCCTCATCATTTGGCGCGGGAAGCCCACTCCGCCAATATTTCGACACCCATATTCATGGCACATGGCACTCAAGACCCCGTTGTACCCATCGCACTTGCCAACACCTCGCAACAACTCTTGCTCGAACACCACCATGCCGTAGAATGGCATGAATACCCCATGGCGCATGCTGTTTGCGACCCTGAATTAGCCGACATCTCACGCTGGCTGAGAAAAGTTCTTCAATGATTACCTCAACCCGGCTCATCTGATCGGCCCGGATAACCGTCAAGGCAGCCAAGTACCCAACCGCCTCAAAAAAGTATGAAATCACATCCATCGATAAGTAAGCAGCATTCAGCAGCCATCGAGATCAATTTACTGACAACCTATCTCACAATCCCACGAGAGAATTGAAACGGAAAAGCTGAGAAGCCGGACATCCCTTCATTCAGGATCACTGAAGACCAAGCTCGTAGACTCCGAGCTACCACAGCCCAACCTTTAGGATAAGTAGTGTAAACCCGGTATGGCGTAAAAACAAACCCGGCCAGAACGGGATTCCGAGTGTTTATTGATACGTTCGACAAAATGGCCGGGCGCTACCCCCATGTGCGATTCGTCCCCGCCGAACGATCACAGTTTCAATCCTCGCCCAGCCGAATGGCCGGGCGCTACCTTCTATGCCACAAGAAATTCCAGTGCCGAAGGGTGTTTCAATCCTCGCCCAGCCGAATGGCCGGGCGCTACCTTCAGCTAGCCGTCCTGTCAGCTCCTCTTCTGTGTTTCAATCCTCGCCCAGCCGAATGGCCGGGCGCTACAGAATACTCTAATGCTATTTGCTGATACTTTGATTGTTTCAATCCTCGCCCAGCCGAATGGCCGGGCGCTACCGCAAGGAAGGGTCTGGTTATTGGAGGTTGTCGTGTTTCAATCCTCGCCCAGCCGAATGGCCGGGCGCTACCGACATAAGAATTGACAATGTAATGCCGTACAAAGTTTCAATCCTCGCCCAGCCGAATGGCCGGGCGCTACTGGTTAAAAAGCATGGTCGCGTGGATATGATTCAGTTTCAATCCTCGCCCAGCCGAATGGCCGGGCGCTACCACTTATGGGCCTTGTTATCCCCGTTCTGGTAGCAGTTTCAATCCTCGCCCAGCCGAATGGCCGGGCGCTACGGCAGGGACCTGAAGCTGGTCATCGCGGATCTATCGTTTCAATCCTCGCCCAGCCGAATGGCCGGGCGCTACAGGCTGAAAATATCAGAGAAGCAGCCGATAGCATTGTTTCAATCCTCGCCCAGCCGAATGGCCGGGCGCTACGCCATCTGTACTTCCCCTCTCTAATCGATCAAAAGGTTTCAATCCTCGCCCAGCCGAATGGCCGGGCGCTACTACGTAGTTTTTACTCATACCCTCGCTCTAATTCCAGTTTCAATCCTCGCCCAGCCGAATGGCCGGGCGCTACGTCCCACGCCACTATTAAGCCGACCGCTGTAGTCTGTTTCAATCCTCGCCCAGCCGAATGGCCGGGCGCTACAATCGAATCAACGCAGGCGTATTTACTTATTGAGGTTTCAATCCTCGCCCAGCCGAATGGCCGGGCGCTACGCCATGAAGAAGAGGAGAGCATGAGAAAGATTTTGTTTCAATCCTCGCCCAGCCGAATGGCCGGGCGCTACTGTATTTGATTTTTTCTTTGAAGGCCGAGAAACTGTTTCAATCCTCGCCCAGCCGAATGGCCGGGCGCTACAGTACAACTACAACTCCATCATACAGCAAATAAAATTGTAGCCAATACGCGAACCCATACGCATCGGTTCTTTGAGAGAGCAGGAAATTTGATTTCCTGATGGAATGTATCTATTTTTCATACAGATAACAGAAGCGCGAATATCCCTGTATTTTTACGGTTGCTTGACATCCGCGCAAATCAGATAACGAGAGGGCCTTCAAAATCTACAGCCTTGAAATTACCATATTCTTTCACATGCAATTCGAATGGCTCCTTTAAACGATAAAGCCGAAGGCTATCTTCCTTTTCATCGATCTCAGCCAACAATCGTCGTTCCAATTCCTCGAATTGCATCAAATTGACCTTGCGTTCAAATACCGACTTTTGCACCCGCTGACCATGCCCCTCACAAACCTTGGCCACACGTCTCAACCTTTTCCGGCCTTCTCTGGTTTCTGTCGAAACATCATAGGTCACGATAATCAACATCATTACCTCACAAGAAAAGGAATATAACCATCCATTTCACCCCGGATGGTGCGGGATAAAAATCGTGCCTGCAGCTGCGGCAACAATCCAAATGGTACTTTGGATTCAAGCAAGGGATGCGTGATTTCCTCCTGCTTGCGCTCCTGGTAGGCCGTCACCACAATTTTCCTTGCATCATCCTGCAGATAAACCGCCCCGCCCTCTCGTGCCTGTACATCCCGCTCAGAAATCTGCCCCCGGTTGATCAATGTCAGAGCGAGACGATCTGCCAGAATCGGGCGAAACTCCTCCATCAGATCAAGTGCCAGCGCGGCTCTGCCAGGACGAACACTATGCAGAAAACCCAACTGAGGATCGAGTCCCACGCTTTCAACCGCCGAACGGCAATCATTCATTACCATGGAATAGAGAAACGATAGCAACGCATTGAAGCGATCACGCGGGGGCCTGCGTGTTCGCCCATTCATGGTAAAGAATTCGCGTATATCACGACGTACCAGACAAGGCATGGCCGAGAAATAGGTCTTTGCTGCATCCCCTTCGATGCCGCGCACACTATCCAGGTTATCCGCAAACGGCAAATTACGAATCGAAACAGCAAGAGATTGTGCTGCCATACTTAACGCCTGCTGATCATTTTCATCCGATGCTTCTCGCGCCCCTCGCAGCAATACCTGACGACAGTTACGCAATTTTCCAGCAATCGCGGCCTTAGCGATCGTCAATGCAAACGAAGCATCGGCCGCCATGCGATGCTGCGCCTGGCGCAACAAAATATTGCCGCTGACAGCCCCCTCCAGCCTGGCCTTGAAGCGCCCGTTTCCATCAAGCAAAACAAAGTTGATGCCTTCATCGGCACAACGATGCATCAATGCTGGCGATATCATGATATTGCCAAAGCAAACCACAGACCCCAAATGGTGCAATGGCACCTGCAGACGCTTTTCCCGTTCCACATCTATACGCAACGTATTATTTTCCAAATGCACATAAGCGCTTGGTGTCATGACGTACAATGTATTGAGCATTTGATACATACAATTCCTGCTATCAGTCGGGTTCGAATAAACTCTCGCGCGCTTTACTTTGCCCGGCCTTATCAGCCATGGCTTGCGGTTGGCAGATTTCCATCAAGGAGCATTCCTTGCATCGCGCATCGTTTGCAGGAGATGGCAGTTTCTGCGACACCAGCATTGACCGTACAGCTTTCACGGTTTCTTCCACTTGCTGACGTAACGAATCTGTGATGACAATCTCGCGTCGGCGGCGAGAAGAGTGGTGATAAATCGCACCATGCGTAACCGGCGTACCAAGCATTTCCTCCAGGCAGAGTGCCTGCGCTGCCAGTTGCAAGTCATCATGTACTTTAGCGCGTTTCTTTCCATGCTTATATTCCACCGGATAAATACGCCCATCCGGATAAAACTCAACCACATCGCATTTCCCAATCAAGCCCAAACGATCAGACCAGACCGGCAAGGCATATTCCGTGCGCACACCCTCAAATGATTCCAGCCCAGGTTGATCAACCCGCTCATGCACCGCATTACCCCGCATGGTATGCACATTTTCGTCAAAAATCTGCTCCATATGAATCAGCGCACATTGCCGGGGGCAATAGCTGTAATGCTGCAAAGCTGAAAGCATGATGGGATCGTCCGCTTCACCCTTTGCCATCAATCATTTCCAAATAATTTCAAAATCACATGCTCCCTTGATAAGGAATGATGCTTTGCTACCTCACTCAATATGGACGCCAGCGTTCCTATGCGTAATGGATCGTGCAACGGAACCGTCAAATGATGTCTTTTTGGCAGATGGCATTCCAGCCGCACATGACTACCGGTTTGCTGGGTTGTTTCATACCCAAGCCGGCCCAATGCTTTAATCAACTGTTGACCGGATATATTGCGTGGCATTTTCATGCCTGAATGACTTCCTCACGTACGAAATGCAGACGAATCATTTCGGGCACCTCACCTTCATCGAAATGACAATGTACGGCATCACGCACTTGTTGATGCAGGCTAGCAAGATCATCTGCTTCGGTAAAAATCGATTCACCCAGTGCACGAGCGGCATATCCACCTTCCGGCGCTTCTTCGACGAGGAAAATGATTTCATTCATAGTAATTTACTCCTTTCAGTCCATCCTTTCCCATGGCTGGCAGTCATTCCCTGGACGTTTAGGGCTCGTTAGTTGAAAAAACATCGCAAACCCCTTCGATGAAACTCTGGGGATAGCCAGGAAAGGAAAATTCCCAACAGTCAGTAACTTCAGAATCATCCAGCATTAGCCCTGGGTTTCTCCATCACTCACAAATCTGCCGGAATCAGATATGGATAACTTTCAAGCATTCGCGCTTCATCCCAGTAAGAAATGATCTCTAGTTCCAATTTAGGCAAAGACAGCAGCGCCATGGCACCCCGCAACCCATTACGCTTAACTAACCAGCTGCAGCAGCTGTACACCAGACGGCAGATTGGATTGATCTACTGCCACATGGTAATCGCTAAAGTTACGGGGGATGGCAATGCCATCCCTGAGCTTCGGCTGAATTCGTTCGAACAGACTGTAGGCAGGCGCATTGCCCAATTCACTATCATGTTTGAAAACGTATAAACCACGTGTTGCCATTTCTCCACGCGCGGCAGAACGATCATGTTCGAACATGTTAGCGAGTGATTGCCAGAGCAATTCAAGATCTGTTTCATCAAAACCGGTTTGTTTCGCAAGAAAAGAGGATACAAAACCATGCGCAACATAGAGGCCATATGGCACGGTAAATTTTCGCCCCATGGTGCGGTTATCCCCACTTTGTTTTTCTGCTTCTGCTTCGGTCGCAACTGCCATGCGCGTGATGGAATGTTCTTGCGCCACAATTGGATCAATCGAACGCGCAAAGGTTAGTTGCACCGGCCCACGTACCTGCCCGCAATTGATACCCATCGACATAACTGCTCCGAAAGTGCGCACATCATAATAATTACGACACATCCACTGTCTGGCTTCATCGACTGCATCACCACCCTTGCGTTTTTTATCATTACCTTCAAGAAGCTCTGCTTTCCCAATACCGATATAAGCACGTTTATTCTGATTATTGAGTATTGCCTTTTCTTTAATGTAGATTTCAAAGGGAGGTTCTTCATTCTTGACTGTACCGATAAAGTTACGCACCTTGCGCTTCAAGCTGACATCTGTCACTAAACCGCGTCCAGTTTCTGCGTCCACACGTGGTAAGTTGCCAGCATCCGGATCACCGTTAGGATTACCATCCTTGACGTCGAACAGCAAAACAAAATCGTAGCGGTTGTTCAGTACCATAATAATTATTCTCCCTTGATTGAGGATTCAGATTTGGTAAAAAATGCTTGTCTCTGATGATAGTAGCCAATAGCAAAACGGCCTTGATCCCGAAGAGTTAATTGAGCCGGAAAGTCGGTAATACCATCCATTATCTGCCCCAATAGCTTTTCATGATTGATAACCTCGCCTCTGTTATCCAACTTGGCAAGATGGTGATTTTTCAGCTTGAGTAGCGTTGAAAAAACAGTGACTGGCGTCCCCGATGCCGCTCCGTAATAACGATCGCGTATGGTTGCGTTGATGCCTGGATTGGCGCGTTCTTGAATGCGCTCCAATACCGCAAACAACCGGCCCAGCTGATAAGCGGTATTGATATTATTTTCGTCCAGTGACACTTTGAGTTCCTCCTTGCCTGATTGACGATTTATACATGCTTTGATGATTGCAGCACGCGAATAGGTAACTTCTTGTTCGGCTCGAATTCGACGGATTGCTCCGGAAAGCAGGGTTTGCGGATAGGGTAAGCCCTCGATCACGCTGCGCATGACATCGCCCCCGAGATTGGGTGGAATGTTTTCTGATTTACCCAGCATTGCAGTCGCTACCAGCAAGCGGAATAGCGATAATGTATCCGGTTCATGCGGCGCATGGAGAATATGCAGATCATCGAAATGACGGCGAATATTTACTGCGAGTTCACCTACTGTTTTGACATGCCAGAAGCGCACAGCGATACGAGCAGCATTGGGCGCCAGACCCAGCACATAAAACCGGGTACTATCGTCTTCAAAGTTACCAGCACCGGTTTTCGGTGCTTTCAATAATGCGGCGACTGCCGCAGCACCAAGATCGGGATTATCTTTAGGTGGTTCACTAAATAAGCCGGGGAATAATTCCTCCATCGGATGCCCCGGTGTAGCGGCCCAGAAAACCGTCGATGCATCGCCCACCTGCAGCCGTTGTTTTGAGTCTTTTGCTAGTAAATGATTGAGTGCGGTGGTATAGCCGAAAACTGCACGCTGTCCCACTGGTGAATTATCACCCTGAGACTTGCCATAAGAACTGAATGCATCCAAATTAAAAGAAACAATGCTTGCACCAGAACTTTGCGCACCCCATACGCCCTTAATCGAAGGATGTAGGCGTTCGATTACATCTTCTTCTCCCGATATCAAACAGCGTGCAGTTTTCTCAGAAATTACATTCTCTGCGTTGGATAATGCCGCAACAACTGCGGGACGCTCGCAAACCGGACCAGGATCACCTTCCAAGCGAAACGTTAGATTAGCTCCTGTTTCAAGAATTTCCGGCCATAAGGGGTGTGAAAAAACATTTTCAAAGTTAGCCTGCTCTAAAAATGACAAAACAGCGCATATACCTAAGTCATTGTAATCAAAAAAGCGAGAGCGAATGGTTTCTACAAATGCCAAATGTTGCTCCTTGGCACGCTCCGGCTTTCCCTTATTATCAACACCAAAAACATAGCCAGAATGATCCCATAACATATTAGCCACAACCCCAGAGGATCGCTTAACGGTCTGCGGCACAAGATAGGATTTTGCGGTTTTTTTCTTTCCTGCACCTTCGCGTGTGTCGTCAAAACTCACAAAATTGCCATCTGCAGTCAGGACGATAAGAAAGGGTATTTCTTTATGCTCAAAACCAAGTGGTGCCAAGCTATTGTCCGGCAACCGGGTTTTACGCTGATAATATTCGTTGAGCGCTTGCAGGATCATCCTTTCACCTCATGACTATTCCACGCTGGCACCCGGAGTATGCCGTTTTCCAGCGCGGCACGAAAAAAGCGTGGCTGCGGATCAGTGGCATCGCTGTAGTCCATGTCGTACAGCATCCAACCCAAATCACGCGTTTCTGCTACAGAATTCGATTGCGCCTGAACAGAGTCGACCAGCCGGAAATTACAGGCAAACTCGCGACAACCGAGATAAGGTTGATTAACACATTGCCCCTTTTCAACACGGCGCTCAAACATATCCAAAAATTTTGCAGGCGTGTTGTTTTCACCAGCATTGGGTTGCAACTCGAAATGCGCATGGATACGATAAGTCACGTCGCGCAAAAACAATCCGGCGCGCTGCTGGCGCTCATCTTCGATGTTCAGCCCAAGACAGCCTGCACCCTTATTCATTGCTTCCTGGGCATTGCGCACCGAAATCACTGCACCCACCTCATTGCGCCGGATGGAAACCCAGCGGATCGGCTTAAGTACCTCAATTTGATCGATATGCCAGCGAATGACCGGCTTCCACAGGATGGACTCGAATATTGCGCGAGCCGATGACGGCGTCATCACATCGTAGCTTACGCGTTCTACTTTCATTTCCGGTCGAGTGAAACAGGCAAAATCTCCGCTGACTTCAAGACAATATGTTTTCATTCATTCCCCTTTTTAAACCACGCCTTGTGCTGGATCAAAAACCATATCCTTGTTGATCAAGAGCCCTAGCTGTGAATGGTAAAGCAGATCTGTATTTTGTATGCACACCCCAGGAAAGATCTCTCTAATTTCTTGATTTTCTATCATTGTTCTGTATTCATGCTCACGGATATTGACTGTATAGCGCTGCAACTTACGCAAGATCGCACGGCGCTCATGCGGTTGCATGGCTTGGCTTTTTTCAAGCGCCTCGATCAGTCTCAAGCTTTCACCAAAGCGCACAATGACAGCAGTTTGCCCCTCTTCATCGATCAAGCGAAAATTGTTAGCGGCCGTGCGAAAGTTGAATTCTGCTCGTCTTGCTTCCGCATGATTGTGTAAATCCAACAAGCCAACAATATCGGCTTTATCCAGATTGTTCAGACTGGCATAGTAATGTTGAAAATAAGCCTCGAAACGTTCGCGAGTCAGTGGGTCGCCTTCAGTCAGCCGCATGATTTCCTGTCCACTTTGCTGCGCCTTGCGCAGTAAACCAGGTGCAGCTGGCTTGGGCGGAACAAAGACCACTACTTTTCCCAACCCTGGCAGCGCACCCTCGCGATTACAGCGTCCAGCGGCCTGCGCCACCGCATCCAATCCCGCCAATGCGCGATAGACTACTGGAAAATCCATATCCACACCTGCTTCGACTAATTGGGTGCTAATCACGCGTGCTGGAATGCCGTCCTTCAAACGCTGCTTGATCGCGGCGATGACCTCGCTGCGGTGCTGTCCGCACATCAGGGCAGAAAGATGAATAGTGTCGTGCGGCATCAGATCATGCAATGCACGGCAATCTCCGCGCGAATTGACAATACAGAGCACAGATTCATGTTGCTGCAATTCTTCGGCAATGGATTCCCAGCTGCAATGACAGGTAAAGTTATCAGGTAATTTAGTTTCGACGCGCTTGAGATCAGCATATAGCTGTTCAGGATTATCCATCAGCTCTTGCACACCACTGAGACCCGAAAATTTGGGACGTGGTGAGAAAGCTGGCTGTGTTGCCGTTGAAAGCACAAAACTGACTTTATAACCATCAACCAAATCCCGCATCACGTGCAGGATGGGTGCCAGAAATTTCGGAGGTAACAACTGCGCTTCATCCAAAATCACCACGCTGTTGACGATATTGTGCAACTTGCGGCAACGACTGGTCTTCGCAGCAAATAGTGACTCAAAAAACTGCACGTTAGTAGTAACGATAATAGGCGCATCCCAATTCTCTGCCGCCAACCTTGAGCGCGAATCTTCACGATCAGGATCGAGATTGCTGTGGTGCTCAATTACATTTTCATCACCAAAAATACTCCGAAAGATTTCCGCAGTTTGCTCAAGAATACTGGTATAGGGAATGACATAAATGATTCGCTTCTTACCATGAAATCCCGCATGCTTGAGTGCAAATGCCAGGCTCGAAAGTGTCTTGCCGCCACCCGTCGGCACGGTAAGCGAGAATAAGCCAGAAGGTAATTGTGCTTTTTCACAGCACTGACGTAGAACTTCCGCTCGGATACGATTCACGGAACTGCTTTTAGCTTTGGCAGCTATATCCTTCATGTACTGGTCAAACATGTTTTGTAGTACTTTCAGCGAAGGATAGCCGCTACGTAACATGCTCTTTTTGTCATCCATAAAAGCTTCCGTATCCAGAAAATCCGCATCCACCAGACAAGAAAACAACATCCTGAGCCATAAGGCCAACGAACCCTTTGGGGGATAGGATGACGGACGGGTCTGATCCAGAATCTCAGCAGGCGGAGAAGCAAACAAGGCTTCTTGCAAATATGCCTTTTTCTTACCTTCCTCAATCCGGTTGAAAAGTGTAGATTGCCCACCTTCCGCTGTATTCCAATCCGGCAATCCAGCATGGTGCCCCGCAATCAAATAAGCCAGAATGCGACCCTGCGACCCCAGTTTCTCAACAGCATGAATCGCTCCTGCCGTTGAATGATCCACTCGACCTGGCGCACCTTCAATATGCGCTTCGGTATCGTAGCCGCTCGCTGATTTAATATATTTCTGAAATTTCTCTCGGTATTTGCCCAGGTCATGCCATAGCCCGGCAAGTCTGGCCCAATCTTCACCTCCGAATATAGCCGCGGCCTCCCCCGCTCGCCGCGCCACCTCATGCAAATGTTCATCCAGCGTATGCACTCTCCAGACACCATTATCATCCTGCCGAACGTGAGCAAGAATCTGCTTTTTTTCATTTTTCATTTTTTAAAGTGAACCTTTTGGGGCTAAAACCAGGAGCAAAGCTCATCGCGGCAAGCACCCGAGTCTTTTTTCAAGCTGCCATCTTGTAACGGGAGAGTGTGTGGAGAATAATATTTGCTGTAATTGGTAGCTGCGCTGCAGGCGATCCATTTTGATTATGCCGTTTGTCCCCTATCATTCCAGCATAACCGGTTCTGGATCAAAATGGACGTGACGCCGGGTTTTATCCTTCAATTCGCGATCAATGCTGCGCAAGCGCACCCCTTCTCTTCATCAACCGCCACCGCCGTCTTCGCGAGTGCAGAGAAGCAATCCAGTGCAGCACGGAAGGAGGCCGGGCGAATCATATTGCCGCCACCCGGCCATGATAACCGCACATACACACGAATAATGGGGCAAGCTGCTTGGCCGGACCGCTATGGTGGGTTACCGGCGGTGCTGGATGGCCACGGCCCTCGAGCCTCGCCAAGACGGTGGTTGTGCTTTGGGTGGCGGACACATCCACCGAAGCCGTCTTTGTGAGCAAGCCTGGATGCACTTTGCACCGGCTTGCTGATGACAGGCGGGTGTATTTGGCGGCGCGCAAGCGCACTCTGACTACCCGTTCATCGTCGCTGCGCACCGTATATGCGGCACAGCCATCCAGGAATTTGAACGAGTCTGATCATGCCATGGTACGCGAATGTATCCTGTGTGTGCCGAGCCGGAAGCATAGTGCCGGCTGGCGCCACCTCGTACCTCCCCACAGTGGAGGACAGAACAAACTATACGTCTTTTGTCAGTTTGTTTGCCAGCGGCCGGAACTGAAGATGGTAGAACATATTGAGGTAACGATCCATTTCCTCACGATCGAACCCGCTGACAAATTTCCAGAAACCGTAGATGCGTGACAGTGTCATCATGCGTTCCGCATACAGTTTCCAGGTGTAACGGCTGGCCACGCGATCGAGTGCACCATGCGAAATGCGCTCCCATTCTTCGGGATTCTCCTGGCTGCGTTCGAGGAAATCGGCGATCAGGTCTGCAGATTCCGCACCTTCAGTGGGGTCGATATGAAAGCCGGAGCGATTATGCTGGATGATTTCCAACGGCCCGCCATAACGGGTAGCAAATGTCGGCAAACCGGATGCCATGGCTTCGATGATCGTCAAGCCGAATGCTTCGAACAACGCTGGTTGTACGAATATGCCGCGCTTGTCGGCAATATGGCGGTAGAGCTCGCCAGCCAAGTTTTTATCCAGACGCATGCCCAGCCAGCGGACCTGCTGGTCGAGTCCAAATTCGTCCATCAGCTGATGCATGCGGTGGATTTGTTCCTGCTCTTCATGGTCGGAAGATTGCTGCGGGTCGATATTCCCGCCTACCACGACCAGATTGGCAAGTGAACGCAGGCGTTGTGAAGCGCCATACCATTCCACCAGGCCGGTGATGTTTTTGATGCGATCCAGACGCGCCATGGTAAAAATCAACGGTTTGTCGGGATTCTGCAATACGCCCCGCGCCGGAAAACGTGCGTCATCTCCAAAAATCATGGAATCGATTTCCGGTATCAGGCTGCGCAAGCGCCGCTCCTGGTCGGTGTAGGCAAAATAGACATCGGCATTCGCCCCCGGCGAGACAATATTGAATTTCGGGTCAAATAAATCAATACCATTGACCACGCGATAAAGATCCGGCATGGAAAAGGCCCGGTAACTCTCGTACTGGCCTTCTGCTTCCCGGGTTCCGGCAATTTCCTGATAGGTGCTGGTCACGATGAAGTCGGCGGCGTTCATCGCCAGCAAATCGGCGGTGTACTGACAGGAAAAGTGATATTTGTCCTCATTTTCCTGCCAGTAGAGATCCGAATGCAGGTATTTGGTCTTCTCAAGCGCATGAGCAATATTGCATTGTGTCACACCCAACCGCTTGCTCAACAATGTGGCCACCAGATTGCCATCCGAATAATTGCCGATGATCAGATCTGGGCGGCCGCCCAATTCGGCCAGCGCCTCCCGTTCGACATCCCGGGTGAAGTCTTCCAGATGTGGCCAGATTTCGAAACGCGAAATCCAGTGAGGAATGATTTCCCCATTACTTTTATGAAATGGAACTCGCAAGATCCAGGTATTCTCGCAACCGCTAACTTTCTCCAGGCGCTGGTTGCAGGTGGTATCGCCAGCATCGGGTATCAAACGGCTGACAATCAATATCTTGGGCTGCACATGCACACCTTGCAACAGCAGGCGCTCTTGCATTTCCTTCTCCAGCGCCCGGACCTGATCGAGAATGTAAACGACCTGGCCACCGGTATCTGGCAGGCCGAGCACGTTGTCCTGTCCGAAATAACCGTGCGGAGACAAGATCAACAGCCGTGAAATCATCGGTATCCGCGCCAGAAATGCTTCGAGCGCAGCCGGAGAAGGCGCTTCCAGAATATCCATTAACATATTCATGGTTTCACTTACTCTGGCTGCATCATGCCCCCAGCCCGGTGCAAACCCGAGTCGGTTCATTTCCTGCTCCAGTTCAGACCATGGTGTCGCGCCATCGTGTTTTTCCAGCGCTTCCAGCGCCTGCCGCAACTGACTGCGAGTGCTATGGGTATCGCGCGAATTGCTGGTGAACATCAGTTGCTGGCCATCGATCGCATGCACACCGAGAAAATGCAATAGCTTTTCACCCCCCTTTTCAATTCGGGTGAACATTTCACTGGATAGTTGCCGGTTAAGAAAAATAACGCCCTGTCCAATCGAGCGGGTTTCCTTCAATTTAGGAAATCCGCGGCCAAATGGGTCAAAATCGATTTCCAACACCGATTCGGCAGAAACACCTTTGACTACCGTTTCTTTAAAGCGGAGAAATTCGCTGACCGTTATTTTTTCCGGATAAAGATGATCCTGATGGATACGCACGAAGACCCATTCAGCGACATCAGGGCGCAGCACAAAATACGCCCAGGGGGAACAGAATACCCCTTCCTGTAAGCGATGCACAAAGTTATAGAGCGCATCCGAACGATCGAATGTTCTCTCCATCAGCTGCATTTCATGCCACAGATCGGATTGCAACAGCAAGGTGCGGTTCAGCGCAAAATAGCGCCGCAACAAGGTATAGACAACGTCTCGGTTTTGTTGGGTGTAGGTGATCAGCGCATCAATCATGGTAATGTACTCCCGGTTATATCACTGATTATAAAAGTGAAGCAGGCTTTTTCTGGTTTACGCAGGAAGAGATGTCCTGACGGGCATCCCGAATCAATCAGGCATTCGCCCCGGGGGGCGAAAGGAAGAGACAGCCGTTGCAGAATCCATTCATGCCGGCTGGTTGCAAGTGCCCAGTGCAGCACTCAATGCCGGTCATCGGTAACATATCCCAACCGGCTAGGAGGCTGTCCGAGAATAGCGATCGTAGCGAGGGCGAGGCTGGTTGAGTTGGATTTTTCGATCATTTGAGGCGAATAGTCGTTCTATTTAACGAAATAGGATCGTAAAATCCGGCCAATCAGGCTCGTCCGCAGTAGATCAGTCTATTCTCGGACAGCCTCCTAGGCATGGTATGCCATGCCATCCCATACCTAGCCTAGCGCGAGGCGTGTGGATCACCATGCGAGTCGGCTTGTATGAATCCATAATGCGCCAACCCTTCGAGAATCCCGTAGGCATAAGGCTTGCTTGCAAAGTAAATTTGCTCCAAACCCCGCAATGGTTCCAGTTCAGGGCTATGGTTGCCCACCACCACGCCCAGCGTGTCTCCGACCAGCATTTCCTCGTCATTGCCCGAATCCCCGGCCACCAGGAAGCTTTTCAGCGACAACCCCCACTTATAGGCGAGATAGCGCACGGCCTGCCCTTTTGAAGCGCGTACAGGCAGCACATCCAGAAACGCTTCATGCGAATAAATCAGTTTGGCATGCAAGTTCTGTTGATGCAAATACTGGTAGAGCTGCTCCAGCGGCGGCATGTCTTCGGGCGCCGCCAGGTAACTCAATTTAAACTCACGCTGGTTCTCGGCCGCTTGCAGCGTCAGGCCAGGCACTTCTTTCAACACCTCGGCCAACGTATCCCGTCTCCATTGGTGCCGGATATGATTGATCCAGCCTTTATCCGGCCGCAGCGAAGGCCAATAATTGATTTCGCTGCCGACCGAGGTGATCAGAAGATCAGGCATGGGCACGCGCCATTTCTTGAGTACCTTGATCGCACTGTCAACCGTTCTGCCCGTCGCCACGCCAAAAGAAATAGTTTTGGCATGCGCACGCAGCCATTGCAATAACTCGGCCAGTCCTTGTTCGTCACCCAGCAATGTATTGTCGATATCGCAAATCACGACTTTCTGGGCCAGTGGCATCGGCGCCTGGCCGTAATGCAAGGTCGCCGCATGCTGGCGGCGCAAGCGTTTGCGCTCCTTGTGCAGCAGTTTGTCGACTTCCTTGAGGTATTTGGCGACATGCGCATCCCAGGTGTAATGCCGCCTGACATTGAGCACGCCATTTTTGGACCAGTCGCGCCAGCGTTTCTTGTCGACAAAAGCTTCCTTGAGCGCGGCAGCGATATCTGAGTGATTCAAGGTGTTGACGAGCAGCCCGTTACGGCAATTGGCAATGATATCGCGGGGGCCGCCGTCTTCCGGCGCGACAATCGGCAATCCACTGGCAGCGGCCTCGATCAGCGTCAATCCGAAAGGTTCGGTCAGTGCAGGGTTGACAAACACACCGCGTCGGCGCGTGGCCAGGCGGTACAGCTCCGGCACGTCTTCCCCGGTAAAATGCTTGGGAATGGCCACTTTGCCCCACAAGTCGTAGCGATCGATATCGAACAGCATATCGCTCATGACTTTGCGCTGGGAATCCTCCATATCCCGGATATCCTCACGGGAACCGGCGACAATCACCAGATTGGCCATGGCCTGCAAGGATTTGTCACCGCCATAGGCCTGCACCAGGCCATGTAGATTTTTGCGCGTATCCGGACGGCAAATGGCCAGGATCATCGGCTTGCCCGGTTCATTCAGAAACCTGTCGATGCTGGTCTGGACGGATGGTACGATCGGTTTGCGCCCCGGAGGTGAAAAACGTGAGGTATCAGTACCAGGCGGGATGACACGGCAACGCCGGGGGTCGGTATTCTCATACATGCCGTACTGATCTTCAATTTCCTGCCAGGTACTCGTCACCACCAGCGAAGCATGAATCAACGTATCTTCTTCAGCAGCGATGCGCTGGGATAAATTGAACTGGCGCTCGATGGTCTGCTCCTTGCGTCCCGAAGCAAGCAGACGTTCACGTTTCGGGCGGCCGAGCGAGTGGCCGGTATGAATTTGCGGGATACCGAGCAGATTGGACAAATGATGACCGACATAGCCGGCATCCGCATAATGAGTATGGATCAGATCCGGCAAGCGGCCTTGCTGGCGCAGATAGTGCAGGCATCGGTCGACTATCTGGTCGAGATGCGGCCACAGCAATTCCTTGCGCAGGTATTTCCTGGGGCCACAGGGCAGCCGGACAATGCGCGCATGCAAACCGAGTTCCTCGATCCGCTCCGCGTAGTCGGGCGAAACATGAGAATCTTCGATTTGCCGGGTCAACAAATCCACCTGGGCGACATCGCCATGCCGGCCCAGCGCGCGTGCCAGCTCAACGACATACGTAATCTGCCCGCCGGTATCGGCATCACGCCCCAGTTCCATGTCATCGCCACGAATCAGGCCGTGCACACTGATCATCAAGATATAGAGTTTTTGGTCTAGCATGGGTGTAGTTACAACCTTAAAGGTGAGCGGTCACAACCGCCGGGTATTTATCGAGACAAACGAGGTCTGCCATGCACCCTGGATAAGCACTGCGTTCAGTTCTCATCGATTATTTCCAGGCATCGATAAAAGGCTTGTAAAACTCCGATGAATCAGGAATCGCGCCCCGTATGCCACACAGGGTAGCGGCGAATTGGTTTGCCCGCTCCAATATCAATTCTTCCGGCCAGCCGGACAGCATCCCGAGTATGAATACGGCGGAAAAGCCATCGCCTGCGCCAACCGTATCCTTGATCGATACATTCTCAATACCGCCCGTATGTGCCACGGCACCCGAACGGTCGAGCAGCCATGCGCCCTCTCCTCCGCACGTCACCAGCACGGCCTGCAATTGGAATTCTTCAAGCAAACGCTGAGCAATATCGCGCCCATCATGCATGGCGGGCAGACCGGTCAATTCCGGTAGCGCGGTTAACTCATCTTCATTGACTTTGACATAATCGGCATGAATCAGGGAATCCCGAACGATTTGCGGGGTATACCACGGCTCTCTCAGATTGATATCGAGCAACCGTGGACTTGGCCGAGAATGATGCAGGATTTCTTGCAGGGCGGCCCTGGAAGTCTCGTTGCGTTGTGCGAGGGTGCCGAAATACACCAGATCGGGCTGGATGGATGAAGCAGCTTCAGCGGCAGCGGCCGGGTCGATAAAATCATAGGCCTGTTCGGGGAGAATCTCGAAGGTATGGCCATTCTCGCCAAATTCCACTCTGACTTGGCCAGTCGGATAATGGGTGTCGCATTGAATGCCCGATGTGGACATGGCAAACGCATCCATCAATTGGATGAGCTTGTGTCGGTAGCGGTCATTGCCGGTTCTCGTAATCAGAACCGGATGCAGGCCGAAAGCCTGAAGATGGCGCGCCACGTTGAAAGGCGCACCCCCCACGACTGCACCATCGGGAAAAACATCGACCAGTGCCTCGCCAAACAGAATGATGTTTTTAGCGGGTTTATCAAGATCAGTAGGCATTCTCTGTAAGACTCCTATCTGTGATGGTCACTTACCCCATATATATGAATCATACGGGTTACGGATCCTGGCTCGCAACCGGCAAGCCAAAGTCCCTAGGAGACTGTCCGAGAATAAACTGATCTACTGCGGACGAGCCTGATTGGCCGGATTTTACGATCCTTTTCGTTGAATAGAACGACTATTCGCCTCAAATGATCGAAAAATCCCGCTCAATCAGCCTCGCCCTCCTCGCTACGATCGCTATTCTCGGACAGCCTCCTAGGGTCCATGCAGTGCAAAACAACTTCAGCAAGCATGCTTTTATGACGATATGTCTTTTATTCTGGCATGGATGGCAACTATACGCAAAATTTGCTGATACTAGGAGGCTGTCCGAGAATAGACTGATCTACTGCGGACGAGCCTGATTGAGCGGGATTTTACGATCCTTTTCGTTGAATAGAACGACTATTCGCCTCAAATGATCGAAAAATCCCGCTCAACCAGCCTCGCCCTCGCTACGATCGCTATTCTCGGACAGCCTCCTAGGTTTAGTTTCTAATCTTCCAGAATCGAGGCTCTGTTTGATAAAATAATTGATTTTTTCGATAAACGCTAAGCGATCCCGCTATTCATTTCTTACTCAAAATGCATAAATCTATCCTGTTTCTGCTAAAGCTGGCAGCCATGAGCATAATGGTTATCACATTTGGATGGACCAGCCAGACATTCGCCACCGAGCACCCAAACGCCGGCGAGACGGCATTTGACTGGTCCGAAGCCCCGCCTGTCACCCCGCTACCGCGAGTCGGCATCTTTTTCAAGCCTCCTTCAGGCCCTGGCTATTATTCGGTATGGGATATGTTGACGGGAAACAAGCGTGAAAAACCACCGCTTGCGCCTTATGCCCCCTTTGCACTGCTGCCCACTTCAGCCTTTGATATTGATTTTCGCTACCTGGAGCAGCCCGGTTATGAACCGGATTTTTTCGACGCCATCAAACGCATCCATCTGGGTGATAACTGGCTGCTCTCATTTGGTGGCAGTTTCTGGTATCGCTACATGCATGAAACAGACAGCCGCCTGAATGCCGCGGGCATCAACAACAATCACCACTTGCTGCGCACCCGCATTCATGCTGATTTGTGGTACCAGGATCGTTTCAGATTGTTTGCAGAATTCCTGGATGCACGCGCAGTGGGACTGGATCTGCCCGCGCTCGGGATCGACAAGAATCATACTGACATGCTCAACCTGTTCGCAGATATCAAACTGGGACAATTCCAGAATGGCCCTGCTTACTTGCGGGTTGGCCGCCAGGAATTGTTATATGGTTCACAACGGCTGATCTCGACACTGGACTGGGCAAACACGCGCCGCACCTTTCAGGGCGTCAAAACCTTCTGGCACAACCCGGTCTTCGATCTCGATGCTTTCTGGGTTCGTCCGATGATTACCGAGCCGAATCAGTTCGACAATTGGGACACAGATCGCAACTTTTTTGGTTTGTGGGGAACCTATAAAGCCTTGCAGGGCCAAACGCTCGATTTCTATTATCTCAGCCTGATCGATAATCGAATAGTCTCGCCGGCAAATATCCAGCAAGGCAACATTCTGGATGGAGATTCGGAATTGCATACCCTCGGCGGACGCTGGGCGGGCGAATATCAACGCTATCGCTACGAGCTGGAAGGCATGTATCAGTTCGGTAAGCGCTCCGGACTCGACATCTCGGCATTTTCCATTGCCTCCGGTCTGGGATATCATTTCACTTGGCCGATGAATCCACAGCTTTGGTTGCGCTATGATTTTGCCTCGGGTGACAAGAACCATCAGGATGGCCGCAGCACTACTTTTCACCATCTGTTCCCGTTTGGCCATTACTACCTGGGGTTCATGGATCGGGTAGGCCGGCAGAACATTCATGATTTTAATGCCCAGCTGACCCTGCATCCGCAGCCATGGTTTACATTCATCGGGCAGTACCACCGTTTCTACCTGGCCAACAAGCGCGATTATCTTTACAACGCAGCAGGGGCAGGAACGCTGCGAGACATAACCGGTCAATCAGGCAGTCATATCGGCGATGAAATTGATTTTCGAATCAACTTTCACGTAAGCCGCCATCAGGACGTATTATTGGGTTATTCCAAACTTTTTACCGGAAAATTCGTCAAAAACCAGCGACCCGGCGTATCCCCCGATCTGTTCTACGCGCAATACAATTTCCGCTTTTAGGCGCGGTCGAATCGGGTCTTTCTATTCAATCAACAAAGGAAAACTATGAAATTGCTTCGAATGGTACTTGCTACGGCATTGGTCACTTTTTTTGCGAGCCTGAATCCGCTCGTGGCACACGCCGATAATCACTCGGCGAACGCTGCCACCCTTCCCTCGGATGAAGGAATCGTGGTCTCTACCATGGACACCACCGGCTATACCTATATCGAGCTGTCCAATGGTGCGAAAAAATTCTGGATTGCCGCACCGACTACCAAAGTCAAAAATGGCGACCACATCCGTTTTGTGGAAAACATGACCATGCACAATTTCACCAGCAAAACGCTGAACCGGACCTTTGACAAATTGGTCTTTGTCACGTCCACACAGGTCAAAGTCGCGCAATAAGCCACCCCCAACAAGTCCGCCAAAACCGCTTAGGAGCCGTGAAGGAATAAGTGTGACAATTGGGCGCGTCTGGTGGGATGCAATGCAAGGCGAGAGGAGGAGTCATAGCAAGGCCTATGGCGACGACGAGTAACGCCGCAGTGCGCCCGCCAGATGCGATCCAAGTGTTGCAGTTATTTATGAGCGACTCCTTAGGCTCGCAATCGTTTACTCGATTTCCTGCCGGGCTTTTTGGCGGCAGTTTCCGGTATTGCCCCGCTCGCTTCCGGATCGACCATACCTATGAACAACTTGTTTTTGAGGTTTTTGATTTCATCGCGGCACTGGGCGGCCAGTTCAAATTCAAGATTTTTTGCCGCTTCCAGCATACGCTTCTCCAGTGACTGAATTTCTTTCGCAAGCTGCGTTTCGCTCATGGCAGCGTAACGTGCTTGAATTTGTGCCACCTTGCGATGTGTTTCAGCATTCTCGCTGTCGTACACGCCATCGATCAAGTCCTTGATACGCTTTCTGATTCCACGCGGTACGATACCGTTCTGCTGATTGAATAACGTCTGTTTGCTACGCCGCCGCTCTGTTTCGTCTATAGCGCGCCGCATCGAATTAGTGATCCGGTCTGCATAAAGAATTACTGTGCCATTAACATGGCGCGCGGCCCGGCCCATGGTCTGGATCAGCGAACGCTCCGAACGCAAGAATCCCTCTTTGTCCGCATCCAAAATGCCGACCAGCGACACTTCCGGAATATCCAGCCCTTCCCGCAGCAGGTTGATGCCGACCAGCACATCAAATTTGCCGAGGCGCAGATCCCGGATGATTTCAACCCGCTCGACCGTATCGATATCGGAATGCAGATAGCGCACCCGGATGCCATGATCGGAAAAATAATCAGTTAAATCCTCGGCCATGCGCTTGGTTAGCGTGGTAACCAGCACCCGCTCTCCCTTTGCGGCACGTATTGAAACCTCCGACATCAGGTCATCCACCTGCGTAGCAATGGGCCGCACGATGATGCCCGGATCCACCAGGCCAGTAGGCCGCACTACCTGCTCCACAATTTGGCCACTGCGCTGTATTTCATAATCCGCCGGGGTGGCCGAAACAAAAATCGTTTGTGGCATCAATTTCTCAAATTCTTCGAACTTGAGCGGCCGGTTGTCGAGCGCAGAGGGCAGCCTGAAACCATAGGCAACCAGATTCTCCTTCCTTGAACGGTCCCCTTTGTACATTCCGCCGACCTGGGGTACGGTCACGTGGCTCTCATCGATGATCATCAAGGCGTTGTCCGGTAAATAATCGATCAGCGTCGGCGGCGGGTCGCCAGGGCGGCGGCCCGAAAGATGGCGCGAATAATTCTCGATACCTTTACAAAAACCCAGTTCGTTCAGCATCTCGAGATCGAAGCGGGTACGCTGCTCGAGGCGCTGGGCTTCCACCAATTTGTGGTTTTCATAGAAATAGTCCATCCGCCCGGCCAGTTCCACTTTGATGGTTTCGATTGCGCGCTGAGTGGTGCTGCGCGGTGTCACATAATGGCTGGAGGGATAAACCGTGTAGCGGGACACTCTTTGCAGCACACGGCCCGTCAAGGGGTCAAACAACGCCAGGCCTTCCACCTCGTCGTCGAACAAGTCGATGCGCAGCGCGGTTTCGGAATTTTCCGCTGGAAAGACATCCAGGACATCTCCCCGCACGCGGAAAGTCCCACGGGCAAATTCAAACTCGTTACGCTGGTATTGCATTTCCACCAGCCGTTGGATGATTTCGCGCTGGCTGATTTTTTCATGTTCACGCACGTGCAGAATCATGCCATGATAATCGACCGGATCGCCGATCCCGTAAATGCAGGACACGGTCGCAACGATGATCGCGTCATCCCGCTCGAGCAAGGATTTGGTGGCGGACAAGCGCATTTGCTCGATATGCTCGTTAATGCTTGAATCTTTCTCTATGAACAAGTCGCGGGATGGCACATAGGCTTCCGGTTGATAGTAGTCGTAATAGGAAACAAAATATTCAACTGCATTTTCCGGAAAAAACTCGCGCATTTCTGCGTACAGCTGGGCAGCCAGGGTTTTATTGGGTGCCATGATAATGGCCGGCCGCCCCAGACGGGCCAGCATGTTTGCGATCGTGAACGTTTTGCCGGAACCGGTTACGCCCAACAGGGTTTGGAAGGACAAGCCCGCATCGACGCCTTCCACCAGCCTGGCAATCGCTTCCGGTTGATCGCCCGCGGGCTGAAATGCTTGATTGAGCTTGTAAGGGCTGCCGGGAAAGGTAATAATCACGGGTTTGATTGCCACAAAATTTATAAAATTGATTTTAACATGCGGAAACCGCAAACTTCAGGAGCCCTCTCGTGAAACTCTCGCAACGTGTTCAAGCCATCAAGCCCTCGCCTACGCTGGCAGTCACCGCCAAAGCCGCTAAACTCAAGGCGGAAGGAAAGGATATCATCGGTCTTGGCGCGGGTGAACCCGATTTCGATACCCCGCAGCATATCAAGGATGCTGCGGTGACGGCCATTCAGAATGGTTTTACCAAATATACGGCCGTCGGTGGTACTGCCTCATTGAAACAGGCGGTCATTGCCAAGTTCAAACGTGAAAACTCACTGGATTTCACCGCTGGAGAAATTCTGGTGTCTTCCGGCGGCAAGCAAAGCTTCTTCAATCTGGTGCTGGCGACCATCGATCCCGGCGATGAAGTCATCATCCCCGCCCCTTACTGGGTCTCCTATCCCGACATCGTCCTGATCGCTCAAGGCAAACCGGTCTTTATTCAAACCGGGATCGAGGATAATTTCAAGATTTCCCCGGCGCAGCTGGAAAAAGCGATCACACCCAACACCCGGATGTTTGTCATCAATAGCCCCAGCAACCCTTCGGGCAGTGTTTACAGCGTGCAAGAGCTGCAGGCACTGGGTGAGATATTGCGCAAACATCCCCAAATCCTGATCGCCACCGATGACATGTACGAGCATATCCTGTTGACGGGTGGTCGATTCGTAAACATCCTGGATGCCTGCCCCGATCTAAAACCGCGCACTATTGTACTCAATGGAGTCTCCAAAGCCTATGCCATGACCGGCTGGCGGATCGGCTATTGCGGCGGGCCGGCAGCAATCATTACCGCTATGGAAAACATCCAGTCGCAGAGCACATCCAACCCTAATTCCATTGCCCAGATGGCGGCTGAAGCCGCACTGAATGGGGATCAATCCTGCATGGTCCCCATGATCACCGCCTTTAAAGAACGCAATCAATTTCTGACCGACAGCCTGAATGCCATAGCGGGCATACAATGCCTGCTGTCCCAGGGCGCTTTTTATGCCTTCGCTGATGTTCGCCAGGCAATCGACAAGCTAGCGGCCCAACGGCTGCTGCCTGATCATAGCGATATTGCTTTCAGCGCCTATTTGCTGGACAAAGCAGGTGTCGCCGTGGTCCCCGGCTCGGCTTTCGGTTCAGAGGGTTACATACGGTTGTCCTTTGCGACATCGATGGATAATCTGCGCAAAGCGATCGAACGCGTGGGAAATTTAATCGATTCCTGAGAAATGGCTGGGAAATGCCTGCTTCAGGTCAGCCTCATCGACAGGCAGAGGCAATTTATTGAAATCTAACTTTTATGCTGGAACAAGAGGCATAGCACAATCGGGTTACCCGGCTAAACTGCGTGGCAGCGGAATAGCCATGATATGAAGTAGGCTTTCATCTCATAGACAAGCGAAACAAATGATTTATGCACTCTTCCCTAAGAAGCTGTTTGGAAACACTGGATTCGATTGATCATGCAACAGCATGATGTCTGTTAATACGAATACGTACTGCTATTTCAAAACTATGGGCAACCTACCCTGCTGCCTGGCAAGGCACCCAGCATCAAGATGTGAAGCCATCCAATGCAGAGCTGGTAGAGCGCGGCGGTAGGGTGCGCTTGCGCACCATAAAACCGATGATAAATTATTGCTGGGTACATGTTCATCCTTCACACAGCTGACAACCGCGAAGCCAGATCTTTTTCCGGCAACCTGAATTAACGTCGGCTGGATGGTGCGTAAGCGCACCCAATAGCTGAGGCAAAAATTTTTTTCCAGAATCTGCTTGACTTGAAGTACAGTTCATAGTTCATGGCGAGGCCCAACGGACCACAGCCATGCAGACACTTTTCAGCGACAATGCATCGCCGCAAGGGATACGGCGTTGAGGAGATGATTCTGAAACGGAAATTTCCAAGCGCATGCCGCTGGTATCAGAGTGACCCGGAGGCCTTTCATTCAGAAGCCCGAATCACTTAAAACCTAGATGTTGATACGTTTATCTCGCCTGATGAGTCCAATTTCTTCAGCCGTACGCAATGCTTCGTATCGGCAGTGAACACCCAAACGCTCCATAATTCTTTGGTATTGCGTGCGCACAGTCGCCGGAGAACGATTCAAGTGCTGCGCGAGTATTTTGGTATTGGTCGTCTTCTTTTCAAGACTTGCTTCCAGCAAAGTATAAAAAGATGGGGACAAACGTCCGGACTGCCTTTTACTCATACTTGATCTCCATATTTTTTATTTTTTAAAACAGAAAACGGTCAAAGTCTGTGTACTCTACACAAGCAAATTGATTTGCCTACATGCCTATCCCCTCATGGAAAGTCATGCCCCATATAACATGCAAGCAATTTTTATGCCAACTTATATAAACTTTTGATTTAAAAACATTGAGAACCAGAGTCTTTTTATAGCATTGACTGGCTGTAAAATTTTCCGACACGTTCTCTCATCCGGCACACAAAACCGCACCGACTTAGATCGATGTTCCACCCCCCCAACATTAGTCATAACCGATCTTGATGCATGTGGCATTTCCCACGCAGGAATCAAGTCGAAATCTTTTGTGCATGCAACCGCAAGAAAGCTGGCGACGCTAGCGAGAAATAACAGATTCACGTTTATCAGGTATACAATAAATTTATCAATTTTCTTGTAATGCTTAATAATGAATGTAAACCTGCAGCAACATTTCTTTATAAGAGTTTGATATTCTCAAATGAAGCTGGCGGCAATCACGCCCATATTTTACGGAGGCAACATGAAAAAAATATTGCTCCTGGCACTGCTGCTAAGTGTAAGTGCACAGGCATACGCTCAACATGAGCAGGGTCATCAAGGTGGCATGCATGGAGGTGGACATCATGGCGGAAAGCATGCTAGCGAACATGGGGGCAAGCATCATGGTGGCATGCGTGGTGGTGGCCCGGAACTGGATGAAGCAACCCTTAAACTATTTTTTGAGCCACTCCCCGCTTCGATCATTGACGAGCAAAAGAACGCAGCCTTGATCAGACTTGGCAAAGTGCTTTACATGGATCCCAGGCTTTCGGTCAACGACACCATTTCTTGCAATTCCTGTCATCGCCTGGACAAATTTGGTGTGGATAACGAACCGACCTCACCCGGCCATGCAGGCAAACGCGGCGGCAGAAACTCACCCACCACCCTCAATGCCGCGCTACATATTGCCCAATTCTGGGATGGCCGTGCCAAAGATGTCGAAGAGCAGGCCCTTGGACCCATCCTGAATCCAGTAGAAATAGGCATGCCGAGTGAAGCTGCCGTCATCGACAAATTAAAAAAAATCGAAGCCTATCAAACACTTTTTCCAGAAGCATTCAAAGGCTAGGATGATCCCTTCCAATATAAGAACATCGGCATTGCCATTGGCGCTTTCGAGCGCACGCTGTTGACGCCCTCTCGTTTCGATGATTTTCTCAATGGCGATAAGGAGGCACTCAGCCAGGCCGAACAAAGAGGGCTGAGGAAATTCATCCACATGGGATGCGCTACCTGCCATAACGGTGTGGCGCTGGGCGGTAATTCATTCAAGAAATAGGCATGGTCGAACCCTATGAAACCGCCGACATGGGTCGATACGAAGTCACGGGCATCGAAAGTGACAAAAAAGTATTCAAGGTGCCCGGCCTCAGAAACATCACCAAAACCAGCCCCTATTTTCATGATGGGTCCGTCGAAACACTGGACGAAGCCATTCGCTTGATGGCCAAACATCAGCTGGGTCGGCAAGTGGGCGAAGGCTTTGTCAAGGACGTAAAACTATTCTTCGGAGCCTTGACCGACAAAGAAAGAGAATAAGCAGCCCGGATTCTTCAATAAAGCGCGGCAGAATCTCAGAAAAACTGACACCCGGTCTTGTACATGAAAAGGGTGCAAGCCGCCTCACCCGATTGGAGAATCCGGAATTATTGGTAGATTTACGGATTAACTATTGAATAGACGTTTTATCCTTTCCTCACCAGCACCAGAATCCCTAATGGCGGGATATAAAAACGGTGCATCCGCAGATCACATCCAGGTTTTTTCAAACCGAAACTCGAAAATATTTTTGTTTTGGCAACTTTTGCAGTCAAATTCAAGTACGTTGTCCTGTTTTGTATGCAATTGCATTATTGCTAAGATTCCAAGTATCACCTACGATAAAAACACCAAAGAGGTACCGTCTCCAATCGGAGACAAATAGCCTCGATGGCATTTCAAGATATAAAAAATATTTTCAAATATTTTTTGTTTCTTAATCCACGATATCAAAGGAGAAATACCATGGAACAGTTTTCCAAGAAAGTCTTGGTTGCCAGTATCGTTCTTGCATTTGGTGTAGCAGGTAACGCTTGGGCCAACCCGACCAACACTGCGGCCGAAGGTTTTGAAGGCGATCAGCATGCCAGTGTTAATTCCTATGCCGAAGGCACGGGTACCGCTGCTTCGAGTGAAGGCAGCACATCGACTGTTGGCGATGTGGATAGCAACAAAGACTTCAGCGATAACAGCGTGGCTGACAACAGCGACAATAGCAACCATAGCGACAACAGCAACAACAGCGATAACAGCGTGGCTGATAACAGCGACAACAGCAACCATAGCGACAACAGCAACAACAGCGATAACAGCGTGGCTGACAACAGCGACAATAGCAACCATAGCGACAACAGCAACAACAGCGATAACAGCGTGGCTGATAACAGCGACAATAGCAACCATAGCGACAACAGCAACAACAGCGATAACAGCGTGGCTGACAACAGCGACAATAGCAACCATAGCGACAACAGCAACAACAGCGATAACAGCGTGGCTGACAACAGCGACAATAGTGACAACAGTATCGCTGTCGAAGCTGCTGTAGGAGTTGGTGACGGCAATGCTTCAGCCACCAATGGCAGCACCGCTACGGCAGACAATAGCGATAACACCAACAACAGTATCAACGACTCATACAACCAGACCGCCACCGACTCGTTCAACAACACCGATGATAACAGCGACAACAGCTATTCATCGGCCGCAGGAGATGGCGGCGCTGCTTCTGCCAACAATGGCGGTACCGCCACGGTTGACAACAGCGATAACAGCCTTACTGATAACAGCGACAACAGCTATGCCGCCGCTGAAAGAAGGTCTGCATCCGCAAACAATAACAGCTCCGCTTCGGTAGACAACAGCGATCATAGCGATAACAGCTATGCCGCCGCATCCGACAATTCGGCAGCTGCCAACAACAACAGCACTGCTACAGTTGATAACAGCGACAACAGCGACAACAGCTATGCCGCCGCATCTGAAAATTCGGCAGCCGCCAACAACAACAGCACCACTACGGTGGATAACACCAATAACAGCGATCACAGCATGACCAGTGCCGACAATGGTAGCGCGGCATCCAACGGGGGTGATGCAACCAGCAACTACACCTATTCTGTTAACAACGCCACACTGGATGGTACTGTATCGGGTGTCGGAGTTGATTCAACTGACGGGCACGGCGAGAATGCAATTCCATTCGCTCACAATTCAATTGGCGACTCATTCAATGGTGCTGCCGGCCTGAACCAAGTTGCACAAAATTCAGGATCAGGCTCACTGATTCAGCAACAAGTATCTTTCCAAGGCAACGTAAACGTCAATCAGTAACGATTGATCACGTTTAATCTGCTTTAGTTGATATGGATAGCTGGCAAGTCATGCTCGATTCAGCTTGCTTGCCAGCTTTTTTCCAGGCTGGATACGCGAGCGTAAATTAGAAAGGTGGGTTTGATATGGATACCATGATCAGAAAAAGTCTCATTGCTTTGGCGATGTCAATCCCGGTTAATATGCTGTATGCTGCTGCGCCTGATTCAGAGGAGTTTTGGGAAGGTACGCTTCTTTTTCACGCCGATAAAGCATCGATTGAGGAACTGGACAATGCACGAGGACGGGAGGGAATCGATATAACAACACTCAACAACATGAATGTACGCGCGACACTTACCGATAACAATGCAACCAATAATACCAGTGGCTTCAATATTATTGATCACGGCTCCTTTGCCGGTGCAGGTGGTATGTTTTCAGTCATCCAGAATTCAGGTAATAATGTATTGATACAGGATTCCACAATCATCAATGTCACGATTTTGCCTTAATAAGCAAGCACATCCTGAGCAATAATTCAGGCAGACTATATCTTGGCAAGAAGCTGAATTCGTAAGTATTTTACAAAATTGTTGCCGTAATAACCAAGCAACCATTTCACAGACCCCGAGAGCCAGACATGAAACTTCGACCGACACTGCTTCTGATAGTTTGGATAATGACTGGCGGCACCGCCTTTGGCATAGAGCTGGTCGGCATAGCAGGCGGGGGTAATTTCAACATTCAGGGAAAAAGTTTTGCCGAGCGCCGTTTCAGTACCGTCTATCGGCAGCAGTTTGATTTCAGTTGCGGTTCGGCTGCGCTGGCTAGCCTGCTCACTTATCATTATGACGATATCGTCGATGAGCAATCCGTTTTCGTCGACATGTTTCAGCATGGCAATCAACAGAAAATCAAGAAAGAAGGATTTTCCATGCTGGATATGAAGCTCTATCTCGAACGAAGAGGGTATCCCTCGGATGGTTTCAAGATAAACCTGGACCAATTGTACTCCACCGGTAGCCCCGCCATCACCATCATCAATGACAAGGGTTACATGCATTTTGTCATTATCAAGGGTGTCGATACCCATAAAATATTGGTGGGTGATCCAGCGCAAGGGGTAAAGATTATCGCCAGACATGAATTCGAAAAAATGTGGGGTAATCGTATCTTATTTCTGATTCACGGCAACCTAGATCCTGAAGTATCCTATCAGCAAGCTCGTCAGGAATGGGCGGATCGGTTAGCGCCTTTGGGGGACGCTGTCGATCACTCCAGTTTAGCAATTTTTAATGTGTTACGTCCTGGGCCCTGGGATTTCCGCTAGGCGCTTTTAGGAGAGGGAGGAACAATGGAAACCAGCAACGTTCAACAAAAAAAAGTCAATGTTCCAGCGATTCTTCTAACAGCCACCTTCACCTGCTTGTCAGTACCGGCAACAGCCGAAGGTGTGGATAACGTGGCTTATCGCTCAGCTTTTGATCATGACAACAATTGGGAACGGGCGACAGATGATGAGCTCGATGAATTGAGAGGCGGGTTTATTCTTCCCAATGGCGTACGCATTGATTTGAATCTGGAAAAAATCGTCATGCTGAATGGCAACGAACTGTTCTCATCCTATTTTCAAACGCCGAAAGACACTTTATTGCTGCAAAACGGCATTCAGAATTTGGTCGCGGACTCCGTCATGACACCAGCAATGGGTTCCTTCATCCAGAATACATTGGATGGCCAACAGATCCGCACGATCACGGAAATCAACATAGAAATCAGCAATCTGCAGAATGCAGAAATAATTAACAGCGATCATCGGGTTTTTACTGATTTTATCATGCCTGGGTTAAAATAGTTCAATAGGCTGAGATTGTAAAAGCTGTCGATCGCGGAGAGGAATGTGCGCAACAAAATTGCTTTATCACTGAAAATCATAAAATACCCATTTCTTGTCCTTTGTCTGTCAATCGCTACCACAGCATTCCCGCAAACAAACGAATCAGACGAGATACTCCAGCAATACAAGGCGCTCTTTGCGGAGCAACAAAAAGAATTCGAGAAACAACGCCGTATCATTATTGAGCAGGGAAAGGAAATAGAAAAACTCAAAACTCGTCTCGATAGCCTTTCCAAACAGCCCGCCAAATCGGCTCAATCAAGTCAGCCCCCTGCCCCGAGTCCTGCCGGCAACGTTCAGACCGCACAACCTAGCAGGCCGGTTAATAAAAGCCCTGGTCAGGCTACTGCGCAAGCAAAGCCTGCCAATATGCCTGCCGGCCCGGTTGGGCAAGCGCCTTTACAAAAAGAGGAAAAACCGAGACCGCCCGAAATGCCAAGGCTAAGCGACACGGTCGGAGGTGTCCTGACACGCAAAGGGAAATTTGTAATTGAACCGACACTGGAATATTCCTTCACCGACAGCAATCGCCTATTTCTGGATGCATTCACATTTCTACCTGCAATCGCTGTCGGTTTGATAGACGTGCGCCAAATTGACCGTCACAGCTTTATGGCAAGTCTAGGCGGGCGCTATGGCGTCACCGATCGTTTTGAGGTGGAAGCAAGAATTCCTTACCGGGCGCGTTTTGACGAACAACGCTCCCGGCCAATCAGCGTTGGTGCCGGGATCGATGAGACTTTTAATGCTTCGGGACATGGCTTGGGCGACATTGAATTTGCTGCGCGCTACCAGCTCAACTCCGGAGCGGGCGGATGGCCTATCCTGGTCGGAAATATGTTCGTTACAGTGCCGACAGGCAAAGGTCCGTTCGATATAGAATACGCGCAGGCTCAGGGTGTACCCGGCGCAGTATTTCCCACTGAAGTCCCGACCGGTGCCGGTTTTTTCAGTTTCCAGCCCAGTATCACTGCGCTTTATGCTTCCGACCCGGCAGTTTTCTTTGCTAACCTGGGCTATAACTTCAATGCCCGCACCAAAGAGACCAACATCGGCGGAGAAGATATCCGGGTCAACCCAGGTGATGGCGTTGGCATTACTTTCGGGATGGGATTTGGCATCAATGAACGTTCGTCCTTCAATATCGGCTACTCGCATCGCCACAATTTCAACTCCAGGGTGAATGGCAGGAAACTGCCCGGCAGCCAGTTAGATATTGGACAATTACTAATCGGTTATGCTTTCAAGTACTCAATGCTCACCACGCTGAACCTATCATTCGCTATAGGCACCACCAGCGATGCGCAGGATATCCGTTTAAATTTCAGAATGCCCATGATGTTCTAGGAGGCTGTCCGAGAATAGCGATCGTAGCGAGGGCGAGGCTGGTTGAGCGGGATTTTTCGATCATTTGAGGCGAATAGTCGTTCTATTCAACGAAAAGGATCGGAAAATCCAGCCAGCCAAAATCGTCCGCAGTAGATCAGTCTATTCTCGGACAGCCTCCTAGGGCATATCTGTTTCGATTCATTCAGCACTTGCGGATATTTCCCGATCTCAACGCATCGCAGATCTTCATTCTCCCTCCATCTTCACGCAGCTAAAAATCGCGAAACTAGACTTTTCCCATCAACCGTAATTTAGCGCCGGCTGGATGGTGCACAAGCGCACCCTACCGTTTATCGTTGCTGCGAGCCGTATATGCGGCGCGGCAACCTAGTACTCCGTTCCGCCAAAACGCTTACATAAAATCGCGCCTTCGCCTGCCATGCGTTGTTGCAAATCCTCGCCATAGCTACGGCTATGACTGCGGTTTGCGCCTAGCCTGGCAGGCGAATCCATCGATTTCATTTGTAAGCTAATTGACGGAACGAAGTACTAGAGAGCGCATTGATGCACCATAATCTTCAGTCCGACACTCTCTCATACGGTCAATATATTGTTTATAGAAGTATAAGCTGCTGTTTTTAAATTCACCCAGCTGGTGTCCGGGATAATAGGACAAATTAAAAGTAGCCTAAGCAAACGTTTGGGAGTACGCTATCAGTACAGCACATGGAGGTGAGTGATGATGAGAAATACCATTCTCCCAAGGCAGGGTTTGTATGACCCAGCAGACGAACATGATGCTTGTGGTGTTGGGTTCATCACGCATATCAAGGGCCGGCATTCCCACCAGCTAGTACTTGATGCATTGGACATGCTGCGCAACATGGATCATCGGGGCGCGTGTGGTTGCGAAAAGAATACTGGAGATGGCGCAGGTATTTTGACCGGGATTCCCGATGCCTACATGCGGGAAATCGCACAGCACGACTTTGACATCGACTTGCCCGAGCCGGGCCGCTACAGTATCGGCAACATTTTCCTGCCGCCAGACCCGGATGACCGGGCCTATTGCAAACGACAGCTGGAATACTATATCACCCAGCAGGAACAAATCCTGCTTGGCTGGCGCACTTTACCGACCGACGCTGACAAAGCCGATATCGGTCTTTCCGCACGACTGACGCAACCAGCCATCGAGCAGCTGTTCATTGCTGCCGCACCCGATCTGGACGAGCCCGCTTTCTGCAGGCAATTGTATTTGCTGCGCAAGCAGGCCTACCACCGGATCGCGGCTGAAAGACCTGAATTGCTGGACAAATACTATGTATGCTCGCTGAATAACCGTGTCATTGTCTATAAAGGTCAGCTGACCAGCGGGCAGGTGCCGCTTTATTATCCCGATTTGCTTGACAGCAGGTTCAGCAGCCATCTGGCGATGGTTCACTCGCGCTTTTCCACCAATACCTTCCCTTCCTGGGATCGCGCCCAACCCATGCGCTTCCTGGGCCACAATGGTGAAATCAATACGCTTCGTGGCAATATCAACTGGATACGCGCGCGTGAAGAGTTGATGGACAGCGACTTGTTCGCCGGGGAATTCAAAAAGCTGCTGCCCATCATCGACCAGACGACCAGTGATTCCGGTGTGTTCGATAATGTGTTGGAATTATTGTTGCTTGCGGGCAGGCCATTGCCCGAAGCCGTAATGATGATGATCCCCGAAGCCTGGCAGAACAATCCATTGATGTCCGCGGAGAAACGGGCTTTCTATGAATATTTTTCATGTCTCATGGAGCCCTGGGATGGGCCGGCATTGGTCACGTTTACTGACGGCCGCTATATCGGTGCGGTGCTGGACCGCAACGGCCTGCGTCCCGGCCGTTTTACCATCACGCATGACGATCGCGTCATCATGGCCTCCGAAGCGGGCGTATTGCCATCGGTTGCAGCGAGCATGGTAAAAACCAAAGGGCGCATGCAACCCGGCCATATGTTCCTGGTCGACACGGATGAGGGTCGCCTGATTCCGGACGATGAACTCAAAAACACGCTGGCTTCACACCGCCCCTACGCCCGCTGGCTGGCGCACCAACGCCTCCGTCTGGAGGATTTGCCCGCTCACCGCCAACAGACGCATGAGCCTGATCCTCAGGCTCTGCTGGCGCGCATGCAGGCGTTCGGTTATACCACCGAAACCCTGCAATTTATCCTGCGCCCCATGATTCTACAAAAACGCGATCCAATCGGTTCGATGGGAAACGATGCCGCGCTGGCGGTACTCAGTGAACAGCCGCGACTGCTTTACGACTATTTCAAGCAATTATTTGCACAGGTGACCAACCCCCCCATCGATTCCATTCGGGAATCGGAGATCATGTCGCTGGCCTGTTATATCGGCCCCGAAGGCAATCTGTTGACCACCACTGAACAGCATGCCCACAGACTCTATCTGCCTGAACCGATACTCAGCAATGCACAATTGTCCGCCATCAAGCAAATTGACAGGATTCGACCGGATTACGGCTGGAAAACCCTCACCATCGATATCACATGGAATGTGAACAAAAGTGGCGAGGGCTTGGACCAAACACTCGCGCGTATTTGCCACGAGGCCGAAGCCGCAGTGACAGCAGGTTACTCCTTGGTAGTATTGTCAGACCGAAATATCGGTCCGGCAAGAGTCGCCAGCAGCATGCTGCTGGCCGTCGGTGCCGTTCACCAGCATCTGGTCAGGCAAGGCAAACGTTCACAACTTGGGATCGTGATCGAAACTGGCGAGGCGCGTGAAGTGCATCATCATTGCCTGCTGATAGGCTATGGCGCGGATGCAGTCAACCCTTATCTTGCCTTCGAGGTCTTATGGCAAGATCGGCATCAAGGACGATTGCCGCCGGTCTTCGACAGCGATGACGCCATAGTGACTGCCTATCACCAGGCGGTAGCCAAGGGCATGCTGAAAGTCATGGCAAAAATGGGCATTTCCACACTGGCCTCTTACAAAGGCGCACAGATTTTCGAGGCCATCGGCCTGAGTCAACAGGTCATCAAGCGGTGCTTCGCCGGCACCGCCAGTCGCATCGATGGCGCAGATCTGGCAGTGCTGGAAAATGAAATCCTGCAGCGCCATGCAGCAGGCTATCCACGCCGTCAACCGGCCCGATCGCCGCTCCTATCCAACGATGGCCAGATCCACTGGCGGGCCGAGGGCGAAAAGCATGCCCTGAACCCGCAAACCATTGCCTTGCTTCAAACAGTCGCTCAAACCAATAGCGGCGAGGCCTATGAGCAATTCGCCAAGCTCGTTGACACGGATGATCGCAACCGTTGCACTTTACGCAGTCTGTTCAAATTCAGAGAGAATGTGCGTCCCGCCATTTCTCTGGAAGCAGTCGAATCAGCAGCCAGCATCGTCAGGCGATTCCGTACCGGCGCAATGAGCTTTGGCTCAATCAGCAGCGAAGCCCATGAAACATTGGCGATAGCGATGAACCGCATAGGCGGCAAAAGCAATACCGGCGAAGGTGGTGAAGACCCTGCCCGTTTCATCCCCGATCAAAATGGCGATTTGCGCCGTTCCGCCATCAAACAGATTGCTTCAGGGCGTTTCGGCGTCACCGGTTGGTATCTGGCCAACGCGGATGAGTTGCAAATTAAAATGGCACAAGGCGCCAAGCCAGGTGAAGGTGGCGAGTTGCCAAGCTACAAAGTGGACCGGATCATAGCTAAAACACGCCACGCCATCCCTGGTGTCGGGCTCATCTCTCCCCCCCCGCACCATGATATTTATTCCATCGAGGATCTGGCTCAGCTGATCTATGATTTAAAGAATGCGAATCCATCTGCCATCATCAGTGTAAAACTGGTCGCGGAGATGGGTGTCGGCACGATTGCCGCAGGCGTGGCCAAAGCCCATGCCGATCACATCCTCATCAGCGGACATGATGGCGGCACCGGCGCATCGCCCTGGACCAGTATCAAACATGCTGGCCTTCCCTGGGAACTGGGCATCAGTGAAGCGCACCAGACACTGGTATTGAACGATTTGCGCAGCCGGGTCTCACTGGAGACGGATGGACAGCTCAAAACCGGTCGTGACGTGGTCATCGCCACCCTGCTGGGCGCCGAAAAATTTGGATTTGCCACGATCCCCTTGATCACTCTGGGCTGCATCATGATGCGCAAATGCCACTTGAATACATGCCCGGTTGGTGTTGCCACACAGGATCCGCAGCTGCGCAAAAACTTTGCAGGCAAGCCCGAATATGTGATCAACTACCTATTCATGGTCGCGGAACATACACGCCGCATCATGGCAGAATTAGGCTTCGCCACGATCGAAGAGATGGTCGGCCAGGTAGAGATGCTGGAAACCAATGAAGCTGTCCGCAATTGGAAAAATCATGGCCTCGATCTTTCTCCGATTCTAACGCCGGCACAACCGCCTGCTTATCGTCAGAATGTTGGCCGCTTCAAGCAGATCAAGCAGAATCACGGCCTGGAACAGGCGCTGGACAACGAATTGATCAGGCTGGCCCACCCTGCCCTGCAATCCGGCGACAAAGTGATTATCGATCTGCCCATTTTCAACACACACCGCACCGTCGGCACAATGCTCAGCCATGCGTTATGCAAGGCCTATGGCGCTGCCGGCTTACCGGACGATACCATCACAATCAAGCTCACCGGCTCGGCCGGCCAGTCGGTCGCTGCCTGGCTGCAGCGCGGGATCACCATCCGGTTGGAAGGTGAAGCCAATGATTATGTGGGCAAAGGATTGTCAGGTGGCAAACTGATTATTTATCCCCCCCGCTGCGCGACATACGCACCCGAAGAAAACGTCATCATCGGGAATGTCGCGCTTTATGGCGCAACCAGCGGGGAAGCCTATTTCAGGGGCATGGCGGCCGAGCGGTTTTGTGTGCGCAATTCCGGCGCCCATGCGGTGGTCGAAGGTGTTGGCGATAATGGCTGTGAATACATGACAGCCGGCCGGGTGGCCGTCCTTGGCCCGACCGGTCGTAATTTTGCGGCAGGTATGTCTGGCGGCATTGCCTATGTCTGGGATCCTGCAAGCAGATTCAGGGCACATTGCAATCCCGGCTCGGTCACACTGGAGAAAATGGAAAACAAATTGGACATCATCGAGCTGCATGAAATGATTGAGAATCATTATCGCTATACCGGCTCGACCGTCGCCAGAAACATATTGGATAACTGGGAACATTCACTGACCGCGTTCACAAAAGTGATGCCAATTGACTACCAAAGTGTATTGCTGGGCTTGACTGTGCGCGCAGATGAAGTGGAGAAATCAGGACTGGGAGCAGCGCGTATCGAACATACACTGGTCATGAGCCAATGAATTCAATCATTCCGGCTGCAGCTGATCCAGGCTGATGCGCTTGCTCAGGCTCCCGTTAATTATTGAAATTGCCACCCAATATTGCAACGAGGGGGTGTTCATATGGGCAAACCAACAGGCTTCAAGGAATATCCGCGCCAGACAGTTCCTTATGCGGACCCATCCAAGCGGCTCAAATCTTATCAGGAGTTTCTTGTCCCGGTAGCGGAAAAACACCTGAAAACCCAGGGTGCCCGCTGCATGGACTGTGGCGTGCCATTCTGTCAGTCCGAAACAGGGTGCCCGGTCGACAATCTCATTCCGGAATGGAATGATCTGGTTTATCAGGGCCGGTGGCGGGAAGCATTGGATCGATTACATAAAACCAACAATTTTCCGGAATTCACCGGCCGCGTATGCCCGGCGCCATGCGAGGGGGCATGCGTATTGGGGATTACCGATTTACCGGTCACGATCAAAAATATCGAATGTGCAATCATCGACCGTGGCTTTGCCGAAGGCTGGGTAACGCCCAAACAGCCAAGCCATCGCACCGGTAAAACAGTCGCGGTCATCGGCAGTGGTCCAGCCGGATTGGCGGCAGCGGATCAGTTAAATCAGGCCGGCCATAGCGTCACTGTATTTGAGCGCCATGATCGTGTCGGTGGTCTATTGATGTATGGCATTCCTAACATGAAGCTGGATAAAACAGTCGTGATGCGGCGCGTCAATTTATTGCAGGCCGAGGGCGTCAAATTTATCACCCGCACATACATAGTTGGCAATGACATACCGTCCGCCAGCCAGGCAGACGACAAAACCATCACCTATATCGATATTCATGCACTGCAGAGTGATTATGACGCTATTTTGCTGGCCTGCGGCGCCACGCGTCCGCGTGATCTGCCGATCCCGGGGCGCCAGCTGGATGGAATCCATTATGCGATGCCCTTTCTGCATCACAACACCAAGATGTTGCTGGATGATGGCCAGGTGACAACGCCCCTTATTTCTGCCAGAAACAAGGATGTGATTGTCATTGGCGGCGGCGACACAGGCAACGACTGTATCGGCACGGCCATGCGTCATGGTTGCAAATCCTTGATCAATTTTGAGTTGCTGGGACGGCCACCGTTGCAACGCACTGCCGGCAATCCGTGGCCGCAATGGCCACGGATTTTCCGGATCGACTATGGACATCAGGAAGCAGCGGCTCGTTTCGGTCGTGACCCCAGAGAGTTTGCGATCCTGGCCAAGGCATTTATCGATGACGGACATGGCCATGTCGCTGCGATCCGCACGCTACGCATCGACTGGTCGAAACCCAGTGACAAAGCACCCTTTACCGAAATCGCAGGCTCCGAAACAATTTTTCCCGCACAGCTGGTTTTGCTTGCCATGGGTTTTCTTGGTCCAGAACAATCCATTGCATCCAGCCTGGGCCTGGAAACCGACAATCGTTCCAACTTCAAGGCGGACTATGGTCATTTTGCAACCAGTATTCCAGGCATATTTGCTGCAGGAGACTGTCGCCGCGGACAGTCGCTGGTTGTGTGGGCCATTGCAGAGGGCCGAGAGGCAGCCCGGGCGATTGATCACTATCTTTCTACCCGAGACTTGGCCGCGCAAGATATAGCGATGATGTGTCATTGACTGGAAGCTGGCTTTCTGTATTTCCCATTGCATGAAATTATCAGGTTGTTTGAAATTTCTGACTTCCGGCAAGCATGCCGGACAGCCCTTGCGGTAAATGTACGCCAACTTTTCCCGAATCACTGCCACCGCCATAAGGTGACAGCCGAAAATAATCACTCGCCACAATTCAGGTAGCGTTCAAAGTCACGGCAGCCATGCATCGCCGCAATGGCTATGACGTTGAAGAGATGGACCTGAAACGGAATTTTCCAAACAGCTTTTCTGTCACAAGTCATATGGTGCGTGAATGCATGCCACACCTGCCGAAGCTAGTTTCGTGACAGGGACAGGCATTCGCGTGATTAAGCCATTGCGTTAAAATATTAAAATCAATTTCAACAGAAATGGAGGATATGGATAATGAAAAAGGCAGTGATAATAGTTGCCTCGTTTTTTATTGCTGGATATATCTACCTGATGTACAACTACTTCTAACCCATCAATTCTGACAAGCCAAAGGCTATCGGCCATTCATCGACCCGCCCCGGTTCCAATGTTTGGATCGGTAGTCTGTATGCATTCCCCAGCCCACCACATAGCGCCAAACGTTATTTGGGGATTGCATTCTCAGCAGTTTTCATTGACACTGAACAAAGGTGTTCCCTCTCGTTCGGGTCGATCGGGTACAGCTTGTTCGTTCTAGTACGCCGTTCCGTCAATTAGCTTACAAATGAAATCGATGGATTCGCCTGCCAGACTAGGCGCAAACCGCAGTCATAGCCGTAGCTATGGCGAGGATTTGCAACAACGCATGACAGGCGAAGGCGCGATTTCATGTAAGCGGTTTGGCGGAACGGAGTACTAGTCTGTCAGACTCGTACTAAAAGACCCTATCGAGCCGGGAAAATTTTGGCCTTTCACCTTGCTTTTATTTACCTTGGGAACGACAAAACAAATACTGCTCTAAAACACTTACGCTGGCTGAGCAGGTGAATCCGCCAATACCATGAAATGCCATGTCCCTGAACCGGTTGGCAACGTTCAATGGAAAGATCCAGGATAATTCACTATGTCCCAGAACAAAACCGATCTTACTGCTTCTCCCGATCTGCTCCGCCATGCCAAAGGCACAGGCCCGCTACGCAAGCAGCGTCCGATTTACCAGGATTTCCTCCCCCCTTGCAACCATGCCTGCCCGGCAGGTGAAAATATTCAAGCCTGGCTGGCGCTGGCCATGGCGGGACAATATGAACAAGCCTGGCAAAAACTCATCGAGGACAATCCCATGCCAGCCATCCTCGGACGAGTGTGTTATCACCCCTGCGAGGATAGCTGTAACCGCACACATATGGATGAACCGGTAAGCATCCATGCAGTGGAACGCTTTCTTGGCGACAAAGCGCTGGAAGCAGGCTGGCAGCCGCGCTTTGAAGCCGCACTTAGCGGCAAACGCGTGCTCGTGATCGGCGCAGGTCCCAGCGGATTGTCGGCCGCCTATCACTTGCGCCGCTTGGGGCACGAGGTGGAAATACGGGACGCGGGTCCGGTTGCCGGGGGCATGATGCACTTTGGCATTCCCGCCTATCGGCTGCCGCGCAATGTGCTGGCAGCCGAGGCCCAGCAAGTAGAAGCTATCGGCGTCAAAATGACCTTCAACCATAAAGTGGAAGATGTGCTGGCCGAGAAGGCCGCAGGCCATTTTGACGCCGTCTTCCTTGCTATTGGCACGCACCTGTCGAAGAAAATCGACATTCCCGCACGCGATGCAGGAAAAATCCTCGATGCGCTCACTTTCCTGAAAAATGCAAACACGGACTCTGCCCCGCAATTAGGGCGGCGGGTAGCCATTTACGGCGGTGGCAACACGGCAATGGATGCCGCCCGCATTGCCAAGCGCCTGGGTTATGAGCCCTTGATCATCTTCCGCCTGGATCGCACGCACATGACCGCTTTTGATTCCGAAGTGAATGAAGCGCTCTCGGAAGGGGTCAAAATCAACTGGCTGCGCAGTATTAAGGAAATTGACCAGCAATCCTTCAAGGTCGAGATTATGCGTGTCGAAAACGGCCAGCCGGTTGGCACGGGAGAATATGAAACACTGGAAGCCGATGCACTCGTGCTCGCCCTCGGCCAAGAGACCGATACCAGCTTCTTGCGCAATGTGCCAGGCATCACATTCGACCAGGATGGCATGGTGAAAGCGGGGCCAGACATGATGACCGGCTGCCCAGCGATCTTTGCCGGTGGTGACATGGTACCGAGCGAACGTACCGTCACCATTGCCATCGGTCACGGCAAGAAAGCGGCCCGCTTCATCGATGGCTATTTGCGTGGCCGGCCCTACTCCAGCCCCCCCAAACATCCGATAGCCGGCTTTGAACGCCTGCATACCTGGTATCAGACTTTCGCACCGCAACAGACGCAGCCTGAGCTGAAAGCCGAAACCCGCACCTATGACTTCAACGAAATCGTAGGTGGCCTGAATGAAGAGGAAGCACGCTATGAAGCCCAGCGTTGCCTCTCCTGTGGCAATTGTTTTGAATGCGATGGTTGCTATGGCGCCTGCCCGGAGGATGCCGTCATCAAGCTGGGGCCGGGTAAGCGTTACCGCTTCAACTATGATCTCTGCACGGGTTGCGCGGTCTGTTTCGAGCAATGTCCCTGTCATGCCATAGAAATGGTAGCGGAGCCGGAGTAAACAATGCATGCAAACGCTTGAACTCGTACCTTTGAGGCCGCTATGACAACACCCACCCGGAATAACAGGATTGCCACCATAGACGGTAATGAAGCAACCGCTTACATTGCCTATCGCGTCAACGAAGTGTGTGCGATCTATCCCATCACACCTTCTTCCACCATGGCAGAGCTTGCCGATGAATGGGCTGCCAAGGGCATCCCCAATATCTGGGGAAATGTACCGGAAGTCATAGAAATGCAAAGTGAGGCCGGCGCGGCAGGCACTGTGCATGGTGCCTTGCAGACCGGTGCCTTGACCACCACCTTTACCGCGTCGCAGGGGCTGATGCTGATGCTGCCCAATATGTACAAAATCGCGGGAGAATTGACCCCGGCCGTGTTTCATGTGGCCGCGCGATCTCTGGCTGCGCAGGCGCTTTCGATCTTTGGCGATCATAACGATGTCATGGCCGCCCGCACGACTGGCTTTGCGCTACTGGCCTCGGCCTCGGTTCAGGAAGCGCATGACATGGCGCTTATCTGTCAGGCCGCCACGCTGAAAGCCCGCATTCCTTTTCTGCACTTTTTCGACGGCTTTCGCACGTCCCACGAAGTGAGCAAAATCACGCTGCTCTCCGATGAGCAGATTCGCGCCATGATGGATGACGAGCTGGTCTACGCTCACCGCTACCGCAACCTGAATCCGGATCGACCGGTGATACGTGGCACTGCGCAAAACCCCGATGTTTACTTTCAGGCACGTGAAACCGTCAACCCCTACTACCTTCAATTGCCTGCCATCGTTGAAGAAAACATGGACCGTTTCTCGACACTGACCGGACGCCGCTATCAACTGTTTGAATACTATGGCGCGCCCGATGCCGAGCGCGTCGTCATCCTGATGGGCTCCGGCGCGCAGACTGCCATCGAAACCTGCAAACACCTTGCCGGCCTCGGAGAGAAAGTAGGCACCATTCTGGTGCGGCTGTACCGCCCCCTGTCCATGCAGCATTTTCTGCATGCACTCCCTCCTACCGCACGTAGAATCGCCGTGCTTGATCGCTCCAAGGAACCCGGCGCAACCGGCGAACCCTTGTATCAGGACGTCACCGCCACACTCATGGAAGCCTTCAGCGAGGGAAAAATCCCCGCCTTGCCGAGAATAGTTGGTGGCCGTTACGGTTTATCGTCCAAGGAATTTACGCCGGCCATGGCCAAGGCGGTTTTCGATGCGCTGAAGCAAGATACGCCCAAGAACCATTTCACTATTGGCATTCGCGACGACCTGACCCACAGCAGTCTCGAATATGACCCAGATTTTGTGCTGCAAGACAAAACCATGACAGAGGCTCTCTTTTTTGGGCTGGGGGCGGATGGCACCGTGGGCGCCAACAAGAACAGCATTAAAATCATCGGGGAGAATACGCCGCTTCATGCGCAAGGCTATTTTGTCTATGATTCCAAGAAGTCAGGCGCCAAAACTGTTTCTCATTTACGCTTTGGTAAAAACCCGATCCTGGCGCCTTATCTGATCAAGGAGGCAAATTTTATCGCCTGCCATCAATACAACTTTATCGAGAAAGAAAACATTCTGGCTCACGCCAGAGTGGGCGCCTGCTTTCTGCTCAACAGCCCTTATGGCCCTGAAGCCATTTGGAACGAACTCCCGCGGCCAGTACAGCAGGACATCCTCGACAAGCGCGTCCAACTATTTGTCATTGATGCCTCGAAAGTGGCCCGGGAAAGTGGCATGGGCCACCGCATCAACACCATCATGCAAACCTGTTTTTTCGCCCTCTCCGGTGTGCTGCCCAAGGATGAGGCCATCAGCCAGATTAAAAGGGCGATCGAGAAAACCTATGCCAAAAAAGGCAAGGCTGTCATTGCGCAAAACTTCCGCGCCGTGGATGCAGCCCTGGCGAACCTGCACCCGGTCGACATCCCGGACCAGGTAAACAGCCGCAAGCAAATACCACCGGCAGTCGCCGCCGACGCACCACAGTTTGTCCGGGAAGTCACTGCCATGATGATGCAGGGCAAGGGAGACGAGCTGCCAGTGAGCATGCTTCCGGCAGACGGCACATATCCCAGCGGTACCACCAAATGGGAAAAACGCAATATTGCCGATGAGGTACCCGCCTGGGAACCGGATATCTGCATTCAGTGCGGCAACTGCAGCTTCGTCTGCCCACATAGCGTCATTCGAGCCAAGTTCTATCACGGTGCACGCCTGGCGGGCGCACCGGCTGAATTTCCTTCTGCCCCTATCAACGCCAAAGGCTTCCCCGAAACACGCTATAGCCTGCAGGTCTATGTGGAAGACTGCACGGGTTGCAGGCTCTGCGTGGAAGCCTGCCCGGCCGTCAGCCTGACCGAGCCGGGCAAGAAAGCGATCAACATGCACAGCAAGGCTCCTGTCCTGGAACGCGAAAAACAACATATCGATTTCTTCATGCAGCTGCCAGTCAACGATCGCACCAGAATCGATTTTTCCCTGGTACGCGGTGCGCAGTTTCTGGAACCGCTGTTCGAATTTTCTGGCGCCTGCGCCGGTTGCGGCGAAACACCTTACCTACGTCTGCTCTCGCAGCTGTTCGGCGATCGCCTGATCGTGGCCAATGCCACGGGCTGCTCATCGATCTACGGCGGCAATCTGCCGACCACTCCCTGGACGACCAATGCACAGGGGCAAGGTCCAGCCTGGTCCAACTCGCTTTTCGAGGACAATGCCGAATTTGGCCTGGGAATGAGAATCACAGTCGACAAGCATGCCGTAATTGCCCGTGATTTGCTGGAAAAACTGCGGCCAGCATTGGGTGATGAACTGGTGGATGGGATTCTGCATGCCCCGCAACAGTTGGAATCCGAAATTTCCCGCCAACGCGAACGAGTCGGTCTGCTCAAGGTGAAACTGCTGCAAATGACCAGCCCCGATGCCAGTAGCCTGCTCTCGGTTGCAGACACCTTGGTGCGACGCAGCATCTGGCTAGTCGGAGGGGATGGCTGGGCCTACGATATCGGTGCCGGGGGACTGGATCATGTGCTCGCCAGTGGCAAGAACATGAATGTGCTGGTGCTGGATACCGAGGTTTATTCCAACACCGGTGGCCAGATGTCCAAGGCAACCCCCACTGCGGCTACTGCCAAGTTTGCCGCAGCCGGCAAACAGGTCGGTAAAAAAGATTTGGCCATGCAGGCCATCTCCTATGGCAATGTCTATGTCGCACAGATCGCCATGGGCGCCAATCCGCAGCAAACGCTGCTGGCCATGCGCGAAGCGGAAGCCTATCCCGGCCCCTCGCTCGTATTGGCCTATAGTCATTGCATCGCTCATGGCATCAATATGGCAAAAGGACTGGATCAGCAGAAACTGGCTGCCGCTTCCGGCCACTGGCCGCTGATCCGCTACAATCCAGCTCTGCGTCAGGCAGGCAAGAATCCCTTCATCCTTGATTCCCCCCGCCCGACGATCAAGCTGAAGGACTATGCCTACAATGAACTGCGCTACCGTATCCTCGCGCAGAGCAAACCGGACGAGGCGGAACATCTTCTCAAACTGGCCCAGGAAATCGTCAATCTTCGCTGGAAAACCTACGAGGACATGGCGAGCTGGCCATCGCAGGATTTCCAGCCGATTGCCTGATCAGACGGAGATTTCGGAGCTGTGTGGCGAAAACAGCAGGCACGCAGATTGATCAACTCAAAAATATACTGAGCAAAAATATGAAAGATCTGACATCCACCTACATGGGGCTCAGGCTCCGCTCGCCAATCGTTGTTTCAGCCTGCCCGCTTTCCGAACAGGTGGATAACATTGTTCAGATGGAAGATGCCGGCGCGGGCGCGGTCGTGCTGTTCTCGCTGTTCGAGGAACAGCTCCGGCAGGAGATGGCAGCCTATGAATCCGTGCTGGATGCAACCAGCAATACTTTCGCCGAAGCCCTCGATTATTTCCCTGGGCTAGAAGATTATCATGTCGGTCCGGACCAATATCTGGAAATCATTCGCCAGGCCAAAGCGCGCGTGGACATCCCCATCATCGCCAGCCTCAACGGCATCACCGATGCAGGCTGGATCGACTATGCCCAGCAAATGGAAGCAGCCGGTGCCGATGGCATCGAACTCAACGTGTTCTATATCCCGGCTGACCTGGCGCTGACCGGCACCGAGGTGGAGGCACGCTACCTGGATATCGTCAGCCGCATCAAAACCAGTGTCTCAGTACCGGTCGCAATCAAGCTCAATCCCTACTTCTCGGCCATGGGCAATATGGCCCACCGCCTGGCAGATGCCGGCGCAGACGGCCTGGTGCTCTTCAACCGCTTTTACCAGCCCGACTTCGATATCCGGGCACTGAAAGTGCTCTCCAACCTGGAATACAGCCACGCCAACGAAATCCGCCTCCCACTCCTGTGGATTTCAGTTTTGTATGGCAAAATCCACGCATCGCTGGCCGCAACCACCGGCGTGCAAAGCGCCACTGAAGCGATCAAGTACCTGCTGGCCGGCGCCGATGCAGTCATGACTGCTTCCTCGCTTTACCAGCATGGCATCAACCATCTCGCCACCATCACCCAAGGCGTACAGGAATGGATGGAAATGCTGGATTTCCAATCCGTCAGCCAGTTCAAAGGCGTGATGAGCCAGCAAAACACCATCGACCCAAGCGCGTTTGAACGGGCGAACTACATCCGGATACTGGAGGGAAGCAAATAGTGAATATACCTATGAACCATTTTCAGTAACCCTTCAGACGTAATGGCAATCTCCGTAATGGCCAGCGCCAACGGGCGCGTAACCATCCAGTTGATCGGTGCGCTTGCGCACCGATCAACTGACGATAGATGATGCCCTGCTGCCTCATGTGCTGAGAATTGTATGGAGGCATAATAGTGAATTGTAACGACGTATTATTCCCCAGCCCTGCTTGCTCGTCATGGCGATGGCTGTTACGGGTGTGGGTAGCGGTTACGTTTATTGCGGTTCATTGTGAGCGCAGCGAAGCAATCCAACCCAAGCCTGCCTGCCTGGCCTTGATGCTGAGCGCCTTGCCAGGGTAGTCGCAGGCGAGGCACGGATAGTCGCCGGAAGATCAACGCGAATGAATACGAAGCCCCAGAAATGGTGAGTGAAGTATTGCAGTGCGCAGAGTGCATTTACGCACCATGAAACTGGCGAGGGATTATCTCTGAACGGCACATATATTCTACTGAAAATTGCATAGGGGCATATTGCGTAATGTGTAAATCTGGTATCGTTGTATGTAGTGTTTCCAGAATAAGGAGCCGATACAATGAAAACGGTTAAATTGTTAATGGCTGGCTTTTCGCTAAGTACCGCAATAGGTCTGGCTGACCATGTCCATGCATTCGATTTGGATACGCTCTCAGGCACTAATGGCGCTCTGCAGCAAGGTAAACAAATATTGCAAGGCGGTGGTGACACCGCCACGACCGTCGCACCGACTGCAGACAGCAGCACCGGACTAACCGAAGTATTGATGCAGCAATTGGGTGTCACCCAGCAGCAGGCGCAGGGTGGCGCAGGCGCACTCTTACAGCTGGCAAAATCGAGAATGACGGGCAGTGATTTTACTGCTTTGAGCCATTCGGTCCCCGATATGCAAAGTCTACTGGGTGCCGCGCCTGCTGCCGGCGCACTCGGTAGTGGTGGCATGGCTGGCACATTCCTGCAACTCGGCATGACACCCGACATGGTTCAGAAATTCATACCCACTATTGTGCAGTATGTTGAAGGCACGGGCGGGAGCGCCCTCGCGACTGCGCTCCGGTCTGCGTTGATGGGCGGGATGTAAACACGGCTGAGCCGTTACAGCAGTAGGTTTGCCGGCAACAATTGGGTTGGATAAACAGAATGAGAATGCTCAGGCACTACGCAGGCGAGAGTATTTGATCAAAACAACTGTCAGCATTGGCAACACGAAACCGATGAGGGTCACTGTTATAAGCAGTATGCCCAACTCGCTGTAATCAGCGGGGATCAGAATCTCACCGGTTTCTGCATCTTTGACTTCACGCGTGACAGTGAATACCTGGTTAATATATTTGGTGCCCAGTTGCGAGGCAGACAATGCCAGGTTGGTAAAGGATGCCATCACGGCAAAGAAAGTAGCCTTGAGTTTGTCGGGCGCGGAATTGGCGATCCAGGCAAGCATGGGAATCATTGCGATCTGCCCGAGCGGCGATTCCAGTGCAGTATCGATCACCGCAATAAAACGCGCATCCACCACACCATCCGTGCGCGCAGCAGTCCATTCATGCAAGCCAAAATACATGCCGATGATCGGCAATGACAGAACCGTGCCAGCTACAGTCAGGAAACCAATGACATACGCCATCGAACGTTCCGCCATGAAGCGACGAAAAATGAACATTCCGGCAAGTGTCAATGTGGAGCCAATCAAGGACAATGTCGCCAGAAATTGCTGATCGAAATCCAACTCGTCGATCATCCACCAGGTCGCCCCGGCACCAGGAGTGGGAATCGCGCGAAACACGAACACCAGCAGAGCCGTACCGACCAGAACCCGGCGTGCTTCAGGCTCCAGCTCGCTGGTCAAGCGCCAGATCAGGAACAGGATAATTGCCATCGACAGGCAGAAGATAATTTCTTCCGCACCAGGTATTTGCCCAAGACCCGCACCCAATGAAATAATCATGAATACCAAGCCCCCGCCAAGTATCCACCAATTGATTGGCGGGGCTTCATTATGCACATTCAGCAAGGCTTCGGCCGCCTTGCGATCGAGGCCTTGCGTAATAAAACGCTTGGTATCACGCCGTTTCAACCAGGCCGCCAGCCAAACCCCGCAAACAGATACCAGCGGAATGATCAGGGCAAGTTGATAAACGAATAAATAGACAGCGCCTTTCTCTTCTTCCGAAAGTGTCGCAACGTCGCGCATCAATATGACGTTAACCACCGCCACCAGTATCCCGCCACCGATAATTGCCACCCGGCCGAGGGTCTGCATGGTGATGTGCATTTGCTTGCGCTTGCCTGCCTCGACCATGTTCCCATTCGGTTCAACCCGTGGCACCGCTTCTACGGTCATGGCATCGGCCACGACATCCTGCAGCACATATCCGATCGGTGCCAGCAACGCGGCCGCGACATACCAATGGGCCAGCGGTGCAAGCGCGCGCATACTTTCTGTATAACCGAGCAGCCCGACCATGATGAACAGGCTGAGTGCGATCAAACCAGCACCCATATAGACCAGCAGGCTTTTCCAGCGCCACATCAAGTCCACCAGATGGCCAAGCGGCATTTTGAGCGCCCAGGGTAGCGCCATCCAGAACCCGAGTGCTGCCAGGAATTCTGCCGACAGTCCCAGACGCTCCTTGACATAGAATGTGCCGACGATGCCAGTCAGACTGGAGATGCCAGCTGCCAGATAGACCATCAAGGGCGGCAAATAGGAAAGCCGCATCTCCCTGCCGAGAGATAGCAGATTGAGGTCGACCCAACGCACCAGCGCGGCTGGCAAGCCGTTTAGAAACTTGATATTCATGAGATGCAAACCTTAGGTTGGACGTTTGCCCACCAGGACTTGCACCTTTTGTTCCAGGCCATTGCGCAAAATTGTCAGTGTCGTGACTTTTCCGGGCGGGAGCGCTGCGACCTTGTTCAGCATTTCCGAAGAATTTCTGACCGTTTCTCCATTCACGGCAATCAGAATATCGCCAGGCTTGATTCCGGCATCATCAGCCGGACCATTCTTGAGCACACCCGCGATCAGGGTACCGCGAGTTCTTTCCAGTCCGAACGATTCGGCCAATTCGGGGGTGATATCCTGCATGCTGACACCCAGCCAGCCACGTACAACACCACCGGTCTCAATAATTTGCTGCATGATCTGTTTGACCGCGCTGACGGGAATGGCGAAGCCAATCCCGAGAGAACCGCCAGTGCGCGAGTATATCGCGGTATTGATGCCGATCAGGTTGCCGGATGTGTCGGTCAAGGCCCCGCCCGAATTACCAGGATTGATCGCCGCATCGGTCTGAATGAAGTTCTCAAAGGTATTGATGCCCACCTGAGAGCGGCCGAGTGCGCCGATAATCCCCATGGTGACAGTCTGCCCAACACCAAAAGGATTGCCGATTGCAAGCACGATATCCCCAACTTTGGCCTGGTCGGATTCACCAAAAGTAATGCTGGGGAGATTATCGAGATCGATCTTGAGCACGGCCAGATCGCTCTCCGGATCCGAACCGATCGTGCGCGCCTTCGCGTTTCTGCCATCAACCAGCGCGACCTGAATCTCACTGGCCGCTTCCACCACATGATGGTTGGTTAGAATATATCCCTCCGGGCTGACAATCACCCCAGACCCGAGACTGGAGGTCCGTTGCATTCTGGGGCTGTAGCGATCACCGAAAAAGCGCTGAAAGAAGGGATCTTCCATCAACGGATGCTGAGGGGCTCTGACCTCTTTACTGGTATAGATGTTCACCACCGAAGGCATGGCCCGTTCCGCGGCAGCATTGAAACTGTCAGCGCGAGGTGCCGCCACGATCTCTGGCCCTGCAACTTCGCGTATGGTTGCGAGCTTGCCCCGCGGCGTCCAGGGCAACAACTCAGGGCGTAAAGTGGACACCACAAAAAAAATAGCAAGCAGAACAGTTGCAGTTTGTGCAAAAATTGACCAAAGTTTATACATAGCAGATTATCAATCGCTTGAATTCAAAAAAGACATTATGCAACAAAACGTGTTGGAACATTATTTGAATGACCTGCTGAATGCCTGTCAGTTCCAGGATTATTGCCCAAATGGTTTACAGGTCGAAGGCCGCGCAATGGTACATACCATCGTCAGCGGTGTGACCGCGTCACAGGCATTATTGGAGGCCGCAGTTGCGCGGCAGGCGGATGCCGTGCTGGTTCATCATGGCTATTTCTGGCGTGGCGAAGACATCCGTTTGCGCGGCATCAAACGCCATCGCCTCGCCACCTTGCTCAAGCATAACATCAATCTCTACGCCTATCACCTGCCGCTGGACGCTCATCCCGAGCTGGGCAACAATGCCCAGCTCGGGATGAAATTGAACATCACGGAAGATGGCTGTTTTGGCGAACAGGATCTCGCGCGGCACGGCCACTTGGCCGAACCCACCAGTTTGCAAGCGCTGAACGACACATTGGAGCGGGTTCTGGGACGCACACCTCTCGCAATCGGTGATGCTTCCAAGCCAGTTGAGCGTATCGCCTGGTGTACGGGCGCAGCGCAGGGCTATTTTGAAGCAGCGATTGCGTTAGGGGTGGATACGTATATCACTGGCGAGATTTCCGAACAAAACGTGCACGCCGCGAGGGAATCCGGTGTCGCATATATCGCGGCCGGACATCATGCAACCGAACGCTACGGCGTCCAGGCGCTCGGGGAACATCTCTCGCACAAGTTTGGATTCATCCATCATTTTATTGATATAGATAATCCTGTGTGAGCCCGCATGCGCTACTCTTTTTTGTCGGCCTCATCTTGCGCTTCGGCCTGTTTGTTCTTTTTCCTGGGAAGGGTCCACCAGATGATAAATGCTATCAGCGCCAATACCAATGCTGCTTCGAATGCCAATACCCACATATTTATCAGATTTAATCTGTCATTTACTATAAACCTATAACTTTAACTGAATTCTGATGAAAACCCAATCGACATTGCTAGGGCTCGCAATTTTGTTTGGACTGTCAGGTTGCAAGACTGAAACAGCCACCCCGAAACCTTCCATAGCAGAGAAGCCGATAGTCTCGACCGAAGCCCCACCGCCTTCCCAACATCCTCCGAAAGCACCCGCCATTATCCATGGCAAAGGCCTGCTCAAGGCTTCTGACTGGGCCCGGTTACCGGACTGGCAACAGACGACACTTTTGCCGACTTGGGGAACCTTCCTCCAGGGCTGTCAGCCTCTCAAGCACCGCTCACTATGGCAGGAAATCTGTGCGCGCGCCGCAGCCATCGAGCGCCCCGATGAACTGACCATCAGGCGCTTCATGGAAAATCATTTCATTCCCTATCAGGTGGTTAATGCGGATGGCAGCACCGAAGGATTGGCCACGGGTTACTACGAACCTCTGCTTTATGGCAGCAGAAAACCTTCCGGCCGTTTTCGCTACCCCATTTATGCGCCCCCCAAGGATTTACTGACGATCGACCTTAACAATACCCATGCCGACAACCCATCCACCCTTGCGCGGGGCCGCCTGGAAGGACGCAAGGTTGTCCCCTACTATACACGGGCAGAAATTGAGAACAACCGCAACCTGTTAAAAGGCAGAGAACTCTTATGGGTGGAAGATCAGGTTGAACTGTTCTTTCTGCAGATACAGGGATCCGGGCGGGTTATCCTGGAAAATGGTGAGATCGTAAAAGTTGGGTATGCCGATCATAATGGCTATCCCTATCGCTCCATAGGCAAGCTGCTCATCGAACAGGGCGAGCTGGCAGCTTGGCAGGCATCCATGCAAGGGATCAAACGCTGGGGCCAACAAAATCCGGATAAGCTCGAAACCTTGCTTCAGCAGAACGCACGTTTTATTTTCTTTCGTGAGCTACCCGCCAGCCTTTCCGGTCCGGTCGGCGCACTCGGTGTACCGCTGACCGCTGGCAGAAGTATTGCCATTGATCCTGACAGCATCCCCTTGGGCGCACCGATTTACCTGGCCACAACCTGGCCCAACACTGCCGAACCCCTCAACCGGTTGATGGTGGCGCAAGATACCGGCAGTGCTATCAAGGGCGGCGTGCGCGCTGATTTTTTCTGGGGATACGGCAAAGAAGCCGAGACCCAGGCAGGCAAAATGAAACAACCAGCCAGAATGTGGGTGCTGCTTCCCAAAAAATACCAGCACCAGGCGCGCAAACCTTGACTATCGCTATTTACCGGCTACCGCTTGGTTGAGCCGTTTCTCGATTTCATCGAGCGGAATCAGCCCGGACACAACCGAACCATCAGCAAATATCAGGGTGGGCGTCCCCGTCACCCGATGTTGCTGCCCCGATTGTAACAATGTTTGCATTGGTGTTTCGCAATCCTTAGCGGCTGGTGCAATCGCTCTGAGCATAAAATCATCCCATGCCTTGAGCCGATCTTCGGCACACCAGATAGCTTTGGCGGTAGCTGCTGAGCCATTCAGAATTGGGTAAAGCAGGGTGTAAATAGTCACATCGGTTGCATTGACCAGCTCTTTTTCCAGCCGCTTGCAGTAAGGGCAATTCGGATCGGAATACACGATCAGGGTTCTTTTGCCGTTTCCCTTGACTGCCTTGATGGCATGCTCCAGCGGCAAGCTATCGATTGCAATCCGGCGTGCGTCCCGGATCTGTTGCATGCGCTCGCTGGTCAGACTGACCCGGGTTTGGGTGTCCACAATGTGGCCCATGAAGAAATAGTCTGCTTTTTCATCTGTGTAAAAAATTTCGCCGCCGATGACCACCTCATACAGTCCGAGGAACGGCGTCTGGGTCAGGCTCTCGATCTCGCTCTCAGGGAAATGGGCCTGAATAGCTTTTTTCAGATCCGTTTCTTCGGCCAGGACAATTCCCGCGAGGAAACAGCCCAGCAAGCCCAAAAAACGGAATGATCGGAAAGATATGGACATTGAGTTTCTCCTATGTAAATGGCTTAATCGCTGACGGCAGGCAGGCTCAACTCAGTGCGTGCTGCATCAACCTGGTTTTCAGAACAGGCAAGCGGTTGGTGATCTCGAATCCCAGATTTCTCAAACGAATGAGGGTTGCATGCTCGCTGCCAAACAATTTCTGCAGTCCGTCTGTGACCCATTCCATGGCCAGAATGTCTTCTTTCCGGCTCCGCTCGTAACAACGTAAAAGGTGATGTTCGCCGCAATCTCCCACCCCGTCAAACTGCAAAAGCAGATTGGCAAGTTCACGCGCATCCCGCAACCCCAAATTCACCCCCTGCCCGGCAAGCGGATGAATGCCATGCGCGGCATCGCCGATCAGGGCCAGCCGTGGTTTGACAAGTGATTGGACATGCACAAAATTCAATGGAAATCCAAGTGGCGGCGTAATCAACTGCATCGCACCCAGTGCGTGATTGGCAGCCTGAGCAACGAAATCGCCCAACGCTTCCTCGGACAGTTCAAGCAGCATATCGGCTCTGGATTTATTGGCTGACCAAACCATGGACACGCGTTTGCCTGGCAGTGGCAGGAGTGCCAGAATACCGTCACGGCGGAACCATTGAAATGCGATGTTGTGATGGGCGCGCTCAGTCTGAAAATTGGCGACGATCCCGGTCTGAAAATAGCTATGGGATTCGGTACCGATACCCGCCTGTTCCCTGACCCAGGAATTGACACCATCCGCACCGACCACCAGGGCCGCCTGCAAACTGCTGCCATCCGCAAGTGTCAGCTCGGCATGCGATTCATGCCAGGCTATCGATGCGCACCGCGCCGGACAGAATATCTCGACATTGGCCGCCCCGGATGTCAGCATCTCCCAGATGGCATGCTGCAACTGCCGATTTTCGGCGATATAAGCAAGCTCCGGCACACCGCTTTCGTAGGCACTGAAATCAAGTCTGGCTGCCTGATCATCGCCATGGACCTGCATGTCGTAAACGGGGGTAATACGCGCGGCATCCAGCCTCTGCCAGGCGTTCATTTTCCGCAGAAAATCGGCACTCCCGGGGCTGATCGCATAAATCCTCCCATCCCAGCTCGCATCATCTGGAATGGGCGCCGGCAAGCGAGACTCAACCACCGCCAGCTTCAAACCACTGTCCTTCAATGCGGCCAGCAGACTTGCCCCGACCAACCCACCACCAATTACCACGATATCGAATTTCATAACTGGATTATACTAGGATAGCAAATGCAGATTATGCCTGATTTCTTCCCTCAGGCGCCTGCTCTTTACATCGACAGAAAAAATTTGGACTGCACGCTGTGCGGGTTAGTCCCGAGCATCCCGCCATTTCCAGCGCAACCAGACACGAAGCTGTCTGAACGCCTCTGCATCGATTGCGTCCGGCAGAATGACAAGGGTACGACGCCAAACAGTATGTTCGTCTTTCAGGCAAAGTACGACCATATAGGATGCGACAAAAGTATTGCCATCCACACGGCAATCAAGATGGTCATTTGTCAGCAGACTGACCCGGCAGCCATTTCTGCCAGTCAACTGCAATTTGACAATCGCCTGCGACGAATTTAACCAGGCAAATTGCCGGAAGTAGTAGTATAGGCTGCCTGCCAGCAGCAACGTCATACAAATCTTCAGCAGCACAGGCAATGCCGTTGGCCAAATCGCGCCCACTGCCGCGCCATGCGCGAGCCCTAGCAAAACGGCGAGCTGTCTGGAGGCATGCAGCTGGATATTTAATTTATCCATATTGATGAATGGGCCTGATTCTTCATACAATTCGGTTTCGCTGGATAATAACCTCGTTCGCGCATGTGCAGCCAAACCGCTGCATGTTACATGCTGTTACATGGCAGAAACTTTCTGCAAGCTTACATCAAGCACAGTTCAGCTCTCAAGCAACTGGCAAATTTTGGATAATTTGAATAAATTCACTCATGAATTCTGATTGGTTTACATTCCTGGCAGGCCAGAATGCGCATATCGAATCCGATTGCGTGCAGCATTTTGGCCATCCAGCCGAAGAACTGGCTCATACCGAGGTGGACACGGTACTGACTGATCTTTCTCATTTAGGCCTGATTCGTTTTTCCGGAGAGGATGCGCACAGTTTCTTACAAGGACAATTGAGTTGCGATCTCCGCACCGTCACCTCCGATATCGCGACGCATGGCGGCTATTGCACACCCAAAGGACGTTTGTTAAGCAATTTTCTGATCTGGCAGGATCTATCCGGAGAAGGCTATTTGATGCAACTCCCCCTGGAACGGGTTGATGCCGTGATAAAACGGCTCAGGATGTTCGTGCTGCGCGCAAAAGTAACTCTGCAAGATGAAAGTAAAAATCTTGTGCGCTTCGGCATTGCGGGGCAGAAAGCCAGACAGTTGCTACAAGCCAGCCTGCCCCATATCACCATTCCGACACAGCCACTGCGGTGGACGCCAATACCCGATGGGCAACTGCTGTGCCATAATATTCAACGATTTGAGTGCATCACCACGCCTGCCCATGCATCTTCGTTATGGACACGAATCCATGAGCAAGCTCACTGCGCCGGCGCCAAGTGCTGGGAATGGCTGGAAATCAGCGAGGGAATCCCCAGCATTCAAGCGGCAACGCAAGAACAGTTTGTTCCACAGATGATCAATCTGGATATTATCGGTGGCGTCAGTTTTAAGAAAGGCTGTTATCCAGGCCAGGAAATAGTCGCGCGCACCCAGTATCTGGGTAGGCTCAAGCGCCGCATGTATCGTGCGCATATTGATTCACCTTCGATTGTAGCTGCGGGTAATGATCTGTTCAGTGCCGATACGCAAAATCAGGCTTGCGGGATGATCGTTCGCGCGGCCCCCTCGCCTGCCGGGGGATACGATGTGCTGGCCGTCATTCAAATCAGTAGCGCACAAGCCAGCACGATAATACACTGGCAGCACCCCGATGGTCCGCAGCTGGCGTTGCTGCCGCTGCCCTATCCGCTCCCGCCATCCTAGCACCCAGTACAACCGAGATCATGGAAACAGCTGCCCGCAGCGCATACAAATTTCCGATGCAGCAGCAGAGATTTTATCGTGCTCGTTCAGTTTGATTGCAATGGCGTCACTCAGTCACGCCATTGCGTTCAAGCAGCTTCACCACACTGCGATGATCCCGTTTCTCTGCCCATTTGAGCGCCGTACCATCCGCCTCGTTTCGTATCAGCGCGTCTGCGCCGTGTTTCAGCAACAATTCGACCGTATCGTAATGATTGCCGCGTGCAGCCATCATCAGTGCGGTTGTGCCGTTATCGGTTGTGGCGTTGACGCTTGCCCCAAAGCTCAGCAGGAATTGCACAATTTCGCTATAGCCTTTACTGGCAGCATAGATCAGCGGGTTCCAGCCATCATGATCGATATCCGCACCCTTGGCATAGAGCTGTTTGACCAGCTCCAGCTGACCATGATAGCTGGCCAGCATGATGGCTGTCTCGCCGTACTTATTCCGCAAATCTGGGTCCGCGCCAGCTTCAAGCAACAATATCGCCAGTTTAGGTTGCTGGTTGCGTGCGGCCAGCATCAGGGCAGTATATCCCTGAGAATTGCGCACATTGGGATTTGCACCTTTGTCCAGCAATTTCCGGGTTTGGGAGGCGTTATTGTTCTCCACGGCCCTGATCAAATCTTCATCCATACCGGCATGCACGGGCATGCTCAGAATGACTAGACAAAGCAGAAAAACCAGTGTGCGAATAGGGAAAGTTTGCTGTGGGGTCGTATGCATGGTCAGGCCACCTTGAACAAGTTGAAGAAATTGTTCGTTGTCGTAGATGCGATTTCCTCCAGACTGACTTCACGCAGTCGCGCGATTTCCTCGGCGACATGGCGCACAAATGCGGGTTGATTGGTCTTGCCCCGATACGGGACGGGCGCGAGGTAAGGAGAATCCGTCTCGATCAGAATTCTTTCGGCAGGCATTCTTTGCGCCACTTCCTTGACAATTTTCGCATTCTTGAATGTCACAATGCCCGAGAACGAAATGTAAAAATTCATCTCGAGCGCACGCTGGGCCACTTCCCAGGATTCGGTAAAGCAATGCATGACGCCGCCGATGCGATCCGCCCCCTCCTCCTCCATGATGCGCAAGGTATCCGCAGAAGCTGCACGCGTATGGATGATCAGCGGCTTGCCACATTGCCTGGCCGCACGGATATGTTGCCGAAAGCGCTCACGCTGCCATTCAAGATCACCTTGCAAGCGAAAATAATCCAGCCCTGTCTCGCCGATCGCAATGACCTTGGGATGATCCGCCAGTTCTGCCAGGCACGCGGCATCGGGCTCCCGCACATTTTCATAATCAGGGTGCACCCCGGCCGAAGCAAAAAGATGTGGATGCGCTTCGGCCAATGCCAGCACCCGCGGAAAATCTTCCAGATTCACACTGACACACAGGGCATGCGTGACCTGACCGGACTGCATATTCTGTAGCAACTCGGGCAACTGGGCGGCCAAATCAGGAAAATCAAGATGACAATGGGAGTCAATAAACATAGTTATTGCTGATTTATTAATAAGTTAACATGGCATTCCCGGCACGACATCCAGGAAATGCTGTATACCAAGCACTAAACATATAAGAAATTTCCAGCAGGATGCATGCCGCTCAGGATACTTCCTAGTCAGTTTTATGGTGCGCAAGCGCACTCTACAAATAAAACCACGAATGCACACCAATGGACACGAATACTGAAAATCACTTCGAATGTGTTTCACACGTAATTTGGCCGGCTATCGCACCTTCTCCCTTTCGCATGACTAAACTCTATCCATGTGAACATCACCACTAAATCATTGGTGTGTATTTGTGTGTATTCGTGGTTATCAAAACCAATAGCGGAGCAGGTCGCCCCGTAGGGTGTGCGAGCGCACCCTAGTATGACGGCTGCCGCCGCTAGCCTGGTACTAGGCGCATTTCATGCGCCATACTGACAGTGAAAATAGTTCAGAAGCATAAAAAACAAGATTCATTCGATTTGCAAAACGGCGCCAAACAGGAAGCGGTTATCAAGCACCCTGATCATACATGACGTCCTTCCGGTTCACATCCGCCCAACAATTGGGGGTCTCAAACAGGCGCACATGCTCAAGCTGCAATTGATTGCCATACTTATCACAGAAAGCCCGATCGAGCACGCCAAAAGCGATTAACGCGAGGTTCTCAGCTGTAGGTTGGACCTTGAGCACAACTGTTTTATGATCCGGCAGGGATTGCAGAAACGACAATACCAGAGTATCCCCGGCGTAGACCAAAAACGCATGATCCCACTGATCGACGAGTGCTTCCCTTACAATACGTTTTACCTCTGAAAAATCCATGACCATACCTTGCTCAGGCACGCCGGCATCAGCGATAATGTGACCGGACAATGTGATCTCCAGCACATAGCGATGCCCATGCAAATTGCGGCATTTGCTGGTATGCGTGGAAATCCGATGGCCCGCATCGAATTCAAACTTTCGAGTGATTAACATTCCGGAAATTATACCATTGCAACCTACAGTCAAACGATTGACTCCAGAAGATCACAGCCGCGATAGCGCCGGCCTGACCTATGTCTATCCGGTGGTTTCGCGGCGTGCAGGCGGCCTGTCGATCGGCATTAATCTCAATCCGAATAATGCCTGCAACTGGCGCTGCCTCTATTGCCAGGTGCCGGCACTCCAACGCGGGAGCGCGCCGGTCATCGATTTGCCTAAACTGGAACAGGAGCTACGTAGTTTTTTGCATGAACTGATATACGGGCGTTTCATGCAGGAAAAAGTCCCGCCGGAAGCCAGAGTCATACATGACATCGCTTTGTCCGGGAACGGCGAGCCTACCAGCGCCAAGGAATTCGAGCAAGTGATCCAGTTGATTGGCAAAGTGAAAGATGAATTCCCTTTGCCCGACACGCTCAAAGTCGTACTGATCACCAATGGCAGCCTGATTCATCGCGTAACGGTACAAAATGGTCTCAGCCAGCTGGCCAAGCTGAACGGTGAAATCTGGTTCAAGCTGGACAGCGTCACGAAAGTGGGCCGGTTGCAGATCAACCACACCCACATGAGCCTGGCGCGCATGCGTGAAAATTTATGCCTGGCAGCTTCGCTCTGCCCTACCTGGCTACAAACATGCGTATTCCAGCTGGATGAAACGCCGCCCGGTCAGACTGAGCTGGATGCCTATATCAGTTTTGTCGATGCGCTTCTGCAGGATGGGGTCCAGATCAGAGGAGTGCTGCTTTACACCCTGGCACGCCCGTCTTTACAACCCGAAGCTGCGCGACTGTCGAAAGTCAGCGAGGAATGGATGGAAACCTTTGCTGCCAGAATCAGAACGCTTGGCATTCCCGTCAAAGTCAGCCCCTGAAACTGATAGCCAACGAGTCATCCAGTCAATTAACGATTGTGACAGCAAAATACGCTATTTCAGTTGCTTGGCAGATTTTTTCAGGCTTTTATATAAATCAGGATATTGGGCCTTCAGCATCGCGGCTACGACCAAATCATCCCGCTTGATTTTGGTCAAATCAATACGGTCTATATGCACGAGCCGCAACAGTTCTCTTACCGCCTTTGGCATTTCCCGTCCACTTTCATAGCGGGAACCTCCACTCTGGGTCACACCAACTTTGCTCCAAAACTCCTGCTGATTGAGTCCTAATTTCTGACGAATTTCTCTCGGGTTGGGTATTCTTTTAAAAAGTTTCATTTTATTTATTTTAAATATCGCAAATATGAGATAACAACTCGGACCGACTGCTGATTACACTTCTCTTAATCGTCATATCAGACGGCAACTTAAGATGTCCCCACGCATATATCAACAGCATTTTTAGCCTCTTATTCTCATCATACTGTCAATTGGCTGGAAGGCATTACCATCCTTAGCTATGAGATTTGAATTTCAGCAAAAAATTCCTGATCAGACCAATTTCCCGAGAATCCATCAACATGGGTGCATGCCCGATACCCGGCAATTCAACAACATTCGCCCTGGGACCACGTAACTGCATTTCACCCGCCATGGCCGGCGGCAGAAGATCCGATTTTTCTCCACGCAGCACCAGGGTTGGCAGTGCAAGCCTGTCCCAGTGTGGCCACAAGTCGATATCTTGTGCGACATCCGGCTGGAAACTGATCGAAATGGCGGGATCATATCGGAAACCCACCGTTCCGTCCGCATGATCTCGCGCACCATATTTTGCCAAATGATGCCATTGTGCATCGCTCAGGTCGCCGCATGACATCGAGATGCTTTTCATATAGTTCTTCATTTGATCCAGGCTGTCGAAACGCGGATCTTTACCGACAAAGTCCGCGAACCGCCTCAGAATCCAGGTTGGAATGAAAGGACCGATATCACTGATGACCAGCGCGTTGAAATCGACGGGCAGGTGCGGCCGCGCAGCCAGCATCATGCCAATCAATCCGCCCATGGAAACGCCCACCCAATACAATTGCATACGTCCGGGCGCTTCGGTATGCACATGCCTGAGCATGTTCTCCACATCCGACAAATAAACCAGCGGCGAATTATAATCCAGCGGGCGCTGAAGCCAGTCGCTGCGCCCGCGCCCTACCATATCGATGCATATCACCCTGAAATCTTGTTGTAAGGCCGCCGCCAGAAAATCAAAATCCCTGCAATTGCGGGTCAACCCATGCACGCAGACGACAACATGTTCATTCTTCGGGTCTCCCCAGTCGGTATAGGCCAGCCGGTGATGGCCTTGAGGCTTACCAGACTCGGTCAGTGTCGGGACAAATAAATGCTTCCATGACATAGGCTAAACAATTCCTCATGAAGGTTCTTCAGGATCAGGCGACTGCTGATTAAACCCGGATTACCCAGTTGGCCGCCATGACGTACAGTCAGCGTATTCAGAAGGACCATGGCCACCCGGTAACTTGAAAATTGCAGACAACCGCCTACCCAAGCGGGGGTTTCAGGTCAAAATGCGTCCATCATACATATGCCAACCATCGACCAGAGACCAGCAAAATGCGCGCTGCCGGAGCCGAGGTTAGAACTGTTTCATGACACCCTGACCAGCGTACAGTGATCACTGACACAGAAAAAGCATGGCGCGAGTCAGAATGCTCGCGCAATAATGGCAAGCGGGTATTTTTTCATAGGCATATTGTTCGGGCACAACCCGTTTGCATGCTATTCACTGCTCGGCAGGTACCGTCACCTTGCTGACTACATATCGAAACTTGCCAGATTTCTCGGCAGGAATTTCGCTTACTTCCTCGATCTTCACAGCGACATGCTTACCCAGTCTGGATTGAAAGGCTGCAACAATGTGACTCGCATCTGCCTGATCCAAACCGGATGCCGTAACGATCAGGATACGCGTGAAATCCAAAGTTTCCTGGACAATTTTGAAAGCCCTGATCTGTGGCATATCACGCAAAATATAAATCAAGGCCAAACCATGCATGATGGTTCCATCCTGCGCCACGACAAAATCGGTACTGCGTCCCTGTATCTCGCGCAACAATGGCAGTCCTCGGCCACAGGCGCACCTTTTATCATCCAGCACCCCGACATCCCCGGTCCGGTAGCGTATAAAGGGAAAATCGCCGCTTGCCAGATGCGTCACAACGATTTCTCCAGCCTCACCATGGGGCAGAACACGTCCTTCCGCATCGATAATTTCCACGATAATGTCCTCAGCGGTAATGTGCATACCGCCGGCCGGACATTCATGCGCGATAAAACCTGCATCGCGGCTACCATAACCATTGGCGACCGAGCACCCGAAAGTGGCACCGATTTGCCGGCGCTGATCATCATACAGGCGCTCCGAGGTCACAAATGCGACTTGAATCCCGATGTCATTCATTTCCACCCCCTTTCTATCGGCATATTGTGCGATATGCGACAAAGCCGAAGGGTAACCGAACAACATTCTTGGGCGAAGTCTCCGAATGGTGGCCAGAAAATGCTCCAGCTTCTGGCCCGACATTTCGAAAGCTGGCAACAGTTTGCTGCGCAAGAGATAGTCGCGCAGGCTGCGCAGCCTATCTTGCGCACCGAGCTCAATTGGAGACCCCCAAATCACGATCTCAGGATCTCCGATGTCCACGCCCCACCAACGGGTGGCACGCCACTTGGCGGCAATATCGTGGCTGACCCGTTCCTTCCCGATATAAAAAACCAACGGCTCACCACTTGATCCGCCGGTATTGAAACGCGTCAGGTTGCGCGCATTATCGGCACGCAACGTATCGAGGTTGGCCCGAATCTTTTCCTTATCGAGCAAAGGCAAACCCTGTAGATCCTGCAAAGAGCGCATATCGTTCGGTGCCAAACCGACTGAGTCAAACAGCTTCTGGTAGTAGGGAACATGTGCTTGCGCATGCGACAACAGCTGACGAAGCCCGTCGAGCTGGCCTTGCACAATTTGCTCTGGTGACAACCATTGTGAGCGCTCCATGGTCTTGCGTACCTTGACACTGGCATGCCCCTTGAAGCGCTCATGCAAGGGAAAAAGCATCCCGCTGACCCAGGCAGTGTAATAATCAGACCGTCTTCTCGGAGAATCACCCATCCAGTACCTCTTGCTTCGTTATCAACCTGAGAACTTCAGCTAGACAAGCTGAAACGAACACTGCCCAAGTCACAGGAATGCGGCTTGAAAACCCTACAACCCGGTACGTCACATTGCCACCCATCAAGAAGGCTCGAAAACGACAACTTATTCTCATCGTCATAATATGTCAGCCCTATAAAATAGCGATCAACCGGAATTTACAGGCTTAATGGCCAGCCAAAACTTGCCGGTAAACAGCCAGCAGCCGGTTACGTACCCTGGGCCATGTGTACTGCTGGACTGATTCAAGCCCTTCCTCAACCAATCGCATTGCCATTGTTTCGTCGCCCAATACCGCCAGCATAGCCTCTGCCATCGCCACCGGCTCGCCAGGCGGCACCAGGAGCGCATTCCGGTTATGCGTCACTAGAAAGGGCACGCCACCGACATGGGTACTCACCACTGGCACACTGCTTGCCAAGGCTTCCAGAATTGAGTTCGGCATATTATCGACTAAACTTGGATTTACCATCAGATCCGCTTCCCGATAAAGCGTCGCGATGGCTTCATTCTCCAGACGGCCGGTAAATTGCACGCTACCTGCCATTTTCAACTCGGTTACCAAACACTCCAGCGCAGAGCGTTCCGGACCGGAACCAGCAATCGTCAACCGGGCTGTAGGCATCACCGTCTTGACACGCGCAAATGCGTGAATTGCTGTCGCAATATCGTAAATCGGTTCCAGATTGCGTGTGACAATGATATGCGGCACCTTCAGGCTGCGCCCTGTGCCGGCAGACATGGAAAAACGTTCAAGATTGATAATATTGGGAACGATGATGGCTTTGATGCCATATTTCTCGAAAACATTTTTCAGGAAAGCAGACGGCACAATGACTGCCTGGACATGTTTCAAACTCGGCCTGATCCAAAAAAAAGACCGGGCAAAGAATGCTTCCGCCTCGCCGCCCCGGTAATTAATGACGACGGGCTTATGCCGCAAGCGGGCAATCCAGATAACCGGTGCAGTGAAAAGATGCCATGACCATCCAGAATTGGACATCACATGGAATAACTCGACCTGTTTGGCCGATGTCCACAGGCCTACCAAATAAGGAAGCAAACGAAAGATCGCGCGCACGCCTTTTATCCTGCCGATCCAAGCCGGTTGATAAGGTGCGTTGACCTGCAACAGCGTGACCTGCGCCCCTGCTTGCTGCAGCAACCCGGCCAGCTGCCGGGTTTGATTGGCCATTCCGCCGGCAGGAGGTGGCAAGGGACCAACCAGACCTATCCGCAATCCTGAAATCTCCTGCCACGATCGCTCAGATTCCTCGAAATGTTCACGGCGAACCACCCGGGATTCGGGCGCCAGAGAAGAATGGAACTTATTCACAGATTCAGCCTATTTCTTCCGTTCCGTCACCAAGCCGTGATAAACCGGCTGATATTTCGCCACACTGGCCGCCCAATTACGCTCCGTCTCGACAAAATCCCGACCGGCACGACGCAACGCCGCCCACTGCTGGGGCGTCTCCAACAACGCGCCGACTTTTTCAGCCAATGAATGTGGATCGCCCGATTGGAACAAGATACCGTTATGGCCATCCCGGATCAATTCCAGATGCCCACCCACATTTGAAGCAGCCAGCACCCGCCCCTGCGCCATGGCTTCCAGCGGCTTCAAAGGCGTCACCAGATCAGTCAATCGCATGGAAAGTCTTGGATAAACCAGCACATCGATCAGGTCATAGTAGCGCTGCACCTGATCGTGCGGCACGCGGCCGGTAAAAACCACCTTGTCTTCGATAGCGAGTGTCTTGGCGAGCTGCCGAAGATTGCCTTCCTGCGGCCCACCACCGACCAGCAGGACATATAAATCAGGGTGACGCGTCAGCAGGAGCGGCAGCGCCCGCAACAACACATCCAGCCCTTCGTAGGCATAAAATGAGCCGATAAAACCAATGATGCGTTTATCCAGCAGCCCCAGTTTTTGCTTAAGTGCTTCATCCGGGGCATGACATAATGCAAATTTATCAATATCGACTGCATTGGGAATAGTAGTAATCTTCTCGGCGGCAATACCACGCCCAATCATATCGTTACGCAAACCTTCACAGATTGTGGTGATCGCATCCACGCGCTGCAAAGCATGACTTTCCAAGCCACGCGTCAGGCGATAGCGCACCCCTCCTTCTCTGCTGGTACCATGGTCTACTGCCGCATCCTCCCAGAATGCGCGCACCTCGTAAACAACCGGAATATGTAATTTTCGTGCGGCTCGCAAAGCTGGAATGGCATTCAGCGCCGGAGAATGCGCGTGCAAGATATCCGGCTTGATGGCCTGCACGATATCCATGAGACGCCGGCTCAAGCTGTTGATAATGGCAACCTGGTTCAATACCGGTAGTTTACTGATGGGATGCGTATGTTCAGGCGTCCGATAGAAGTGCCAGTCGTCAATGCTTTCTTCCAGCACACCGGCTTGCTTGTGCTTGGCACTTGTTACATGGAAAGTCTCCCAACCCATGGCACGCTGTGCTTTGAGTATGGCCAGAGTCCGGAACGTATACCCGCTATGCAGCGGTATGGAATGGTCCAGAATGTGCAAAATACGCATAACCCCAGATTCCTTAATAAATGATGGGTCCAAGTATTAACATGTTGATGACTTCCCGGAAGAATACCTTGCCACGCAGACAGGTGGGTAACGTAGCGCCGTCTGGTCGAAAACATGATATACGACCAAGAGGCAAGCGTACATTCAAAATAAAAGGCTTATTCCGCGCCTTTGGGAGAATTCGCCTGGAACCGTAAATTGTTAGTAATTCACGAAGCTGAAAATCGTGAAGCCAGACTTTTTCCGGCAACCAAAATTCAGCGTCGGCCGGATGGTGCGCAAGCGCACCCTACGATTCTGGCTAGCAAACGCACATCCTGCCCCACCTTTCGAACATCCTGGAGCTGCAAATTCAATTTCTCGGACAGACTCGTAAATTCAGGAAGGTCGAGCATCCCTCGTGCCGGGTTTCCCAACAGGCTGGGTGCAAGATAGCAAATCAGCTCATCAACCCATCCGGTCATTACCAGTGCACCACTCAATGTAGGCCCCGCCTCGACGAGCAATTCATTGACCTCGAGCCCGGCAAGTTGTGTCAGCATGCGACCAAGATCAACCTTTCCTGTATTATCGGGCAAAATAAAAACCCGCGCGCCGGCACTTTCCAGCAATTGAATTTTCTCTTCGTCAGCCGTTGCTGTAAAAATCCAGGTCGTTCCGGCAGTTCGTAATAATTTTGCCTGCAAGGGTATTTCCAGCCGTGAGTCGACCACCACACGCATCGGCTGTCTGCCAGTATCAATATGCCGTACCGTCAGCTGCGGATCGTCACTCTTGATCGAGCCGATTCCAGTCAACACAGCACAGGAACGCGCACGCCACTTATGGCCGTCCCGGCGGGCCGCTTCGCTGGTAATCCACTGGCTATCACCATTCTTTAACGCAGTGCGGCCATCGAGACTCGCTGCTATTTTCACCCTGACCCAGGGACGATTGCGCCGCATGCGGCTGACAAATCCGATATTCAGTGCCTCGGATTCGGCTGCCAACAGCCCGACTTGCACGCTGATACCGGCCTGTCGCAGTAATTCCCGCCCCTGCCCGTTGACTCTGGGGTTGGGATCCCGCATGGAGACAACAACCCTGGCCACGCCTGCCTGTATCAGAGCAGCCACACAGGGCGGTGTCCGGCCATGATGACTGCAAGGTTCCAGCGTGACATAAACACTGGCGCCTTGCGCCAGCTTTCCCGCCGTTTGCAGGGCGTAGATTTCTGCATGAGGTTCTCCCGCGCGTGCATGCCAGCCTGTTCCGACCACCTGATTGCCATTCACGATCACGCATCCCACGCGGGGATTCGGGCTCGTAGTATAAAGCCCCTTCCCGGCCAATCTCAGGGCATGAGACATATGTATGTAGTCCGCCTGGGAAAACACTGACTTATCCTCCTTCCAATTTTCCAAATAAGATGCACCCGATCTGACCCATTCAGCATCGCGCGATCTGAAAATAATCCGCTAGGAGGCTGTCCGAGAATAGCGATCGTAGCGAGAGCGAGGCTGGTTGAGTTGGATTTTTCGATCATTTGAGGCGAATAGTCGTTCTATTTAACGAAAAGGATCGTAAAATCCGGCCAATCAGGCTCGTCCGCAGTAGATCAGTCTATTCTCGGACAGCCTCCTAGCACTCCGTTCCGTCAATTAGCTTACAAATGAAATCGATGGATTCGCCTGCCAGGCTAAGCGCAAACCGCAGTCATAGCCGTAGCTATGGCGAGGATTTGCAACAACGCATGACAGGCGAAGGCGCGATTTCATGTAAGCGGTTTGGCGGAACGGAGTACTAGGCATGTTTGCATTACCCCCTAACCCAAAACACCGCCCGTCTCGCCGCGCGAAGCCACTCTACCATCATTCAACAGATAACAAGCGAATCGCCCATAAAGGCAGGAGATGGCCGCACCCTGGTGTACTGCTTTATTCAACTATTCTAGCCACTTATACTACGCACCCTGATTTCTATCAATTCGGTATTTATGCTACGATTGGCAGACTTTGCAACATTATTGGAGCTTAAAATGATTACTTTGAGACATTCTGCCATCATGCTGCTCATGCTGTTGACGAGCGCAGCGAACGCTAAAGATCAAGTACCCTATGCAACCCAAGTCAATGACCTGATGCGTTACCAGCGCGTCACTCCGAAAATCGCCACCTCGGGTGCATTGAGCAACGACTCCATCAAGGAACTGGTCAAACACAGCTTCCGCACAGTGATCGACTTGCGTCCCGAACCGGATGAAACACAAAAAGAAAAGCTGGCGGTTGAAGCAGAAAATATGCTTTATATCAATATTCCAGTCACACGCGAAGGAATCGATGAATCACAGCTGACTGCCTTCAAGCAAGCCATTGCCCAAGCTTCCCCACCCATCCTGGTACATTGTGCGACCGGGAACAAAGCCGGCGCCATGTGGACCAGCTATCGCCTAAGCGAAGGCACCCCGCCAAATATTGCTTTCAAGGAAGGCCGCGCTTCCGGCATGAATCTTGGGTTCGAGGAAAAAGTCAAACAAAAATGGTGCACAGGACAAGTGACGTGCTAGCGGCTATCCAGACACTTTTCGGCAACTATGCATCACTGCCATGGATATGACGTTGATGAGATAAGCCCAAAACGGAAATTTCCAAACAGCTTCTTAGAAGGCCGGAGTACTTGCGAGCGCATTCTGGGCAGTCTCGAACAAGCTAAACCGCTACTTCTGGGCCGCAGACTACCTTCCCTCGCCGACCGGATGAGAGGCTGGACCGAGGCTGAAATCCGCCGCCTGCTCAAACGTGCACCGTTTATCCGGCGCACCACAACCGATAGCACCGACTATCAGCAGCATATTTTTCCTGCCGTGTCATATTCCCAGGTGAAAGCTTATCTTCGGCGTTTCAGCGCGCTGCTAGACCGTTTTCAGGATGTGCACATTGAAGATCTGGGAGAAAGCATTTTCGCATTATCCAGACAATGACTCTGCGGATGATCGGCTGGGTTGGCATGGATGGGAAGAATCCCAGTATTTGCCTCTCATCGGATGGAATCTCAGTAGGATTCCGGCAGTAGCTCTGCGTACACATCTATTGTGCGTTGGATCACAATCCGCTCGTCAAACTCCCGTAAAACTTTCTCCCTGGCCGCCAACCCAAGCCGCCGTGCAAGCTCACTATCGTCTAGCAGGCGGGCGATCGCATCCGCCAGAGCAGCTGCATCACGCGCCGGGACCAGCAAACCATCTATACCGTCCGTCACCACCTCCCGACAGCCTGGTACATCGGTCGTCACCAAAGGCAGTGCACAGGCGCCAGCCTCGATCAGCCCCTTGGGCAACCCTTCCCGATAACTGGGCAGCACGACCACATCCACTGAACGATAGAGTCCAGGCATGTCGTCCACATGCCCCAGCCACTGTATCAGACCACTATCCACCCAGTTACTCAGCGTTGTTTCAGGGACAGCGGCTGGGTTGCCTGGATCCGGATCGCCCGCCAGCAGGCAATCGATCTCGCGTCCTGCGGCACGCAACAATCTGGCAGCCTCAACATACTCCGCAATGCCTTTATCCCAGAGCAGCCGGGCGGGTAACAATACACGGAAACGCCCGGCCTCACGCAACCTAGCTGTATATCCAAAGCGTTGACAATTCACGCCAGAGCCTGGAATCAGCCGGACCCGTGCGGGATCCACCAACTGTGCCTGCTCAAAAAGCATGGCGTCATCGGGATTCTGCAATATCAGCCGAGCATCAGCACCATCCAGCGCAAGGCGCATGAGGCTCCGTACCAGTGGCCGCAGAAAGCGCGCCTTCCAATCGTTGCTGGTAAAAACATAGCCCATACCGGCTACCGCATTGACCCGCGCTGGCACACCCGCCAGCCGTGCAGCCAAAGAACCATAGATTGCGCACTTGATCGTAAACCCATGGACCAAATCCACATGTGCATCAACTATCAAACGCCGAAGCCATAGCACTAACACCAGCTCACGCAATGGATTCAGGCTGCGCCGCTCCATCGGCGCTGGAATCCAGCAAAAACCATCCGCTTGTAAGCGTGCACCATAAGGGCCTGCTGGAGATACCAAGATCACCTCATGCCCCCTGTCACGCAAAGCTTGTGCCAGCGAATAACGAAAATTATAAAGATACCAGTCAGTATTCGCGAATAGAATAATCTTCAAGATATATGCCTCACCATGTAATCAGTAACCACGCACACCACTCAGCATTTTCTTGGCAAACCTGATCACTTTTTCTTCCCCAGCCAAATTACCTTTGATTCGCGGCTCGAACCAGCGCCAGCCATCACTCCGGCGGATCGGCACGCGTGGCACCGCATAGCGTGAGATATTTGCAACCTGGGCAATCTCACCACCGACAATGGCTGCTGTCTCACAGTAGACGGCAATCACATGTTGCACCCTCTCATCCCAGAGCCCACGTGGATAGGCAAAATCAGCCGGCACCCATCCCAGTTCGGCCTGGAAGCGCCTGGTAGCATGTGTCATTTCATCGGCAATCTGCAGATCAGAAAGCTTGATGAGATCGGGATGATTATGTGTATGTGAACCGAGGGTAATCAGCGGGTCGGCAGCCACTTCACGCAGCTGCTCCCAAGTCATGGACTGCAGTTTCGTATTGGCACCCGGCACTGCACGAGACAACGGCAAATGAGCGGGTTCATCAATGAAGCGGGTCGGCACAAACAAGGTAGCCGGGAGATCGAGAGCCCTCAGCAATGGCCAGGCATGCGTGTAGAAATCCTGGTAAGCATCATCGAAGGTAATCGCATAGGTATGACAATGATTGCCATTCCGCCCTTCAAGTAATCTGTTTACCGCTTCGCGATAAGGCACAACATTTCCTTCCTCGGCCAACCGGGTCAGTTGTCGCTTGAATATTTCGAATGGCAAATCCAACTCGACCGGCAGATCACCGGTGACCCGATGGTACATAAGAATGGATACCGATCCCGGTGGGTATTTGTAAAAAAAATGGCCATGGGCAGCCACTACAGCTTTCAAGATATCGCGCACATTGTTCTCCAGGAATGATGAGGGAATCAGAAAAGTTCCAGGTCTCCCAGGGTCAGATCCCAACCCTGCATCGTAAAAACCGATGCAGGTAATGGTTTGCCAAGCTTCCGGGTGAATAAGCGCATTTTTCGGACAGGTACCCTGAAAAAAGAAGACTTGCGCAATGCAGTGTACTCAGCCGAGCCTTTTGCAAAGTGGGCTATCATATAGTCTGCTTCCGCACAGCGTCCCAGGGTGTCCAACAAACGCCGCATGAAACCCGGATTCGCATCACGTGCCCATATCTCCGTAATTACCAGCTCCCTGAGACCATAGCGTATATTTGGCCGAAGGACGGCAACGGCTACAGCATGACCATTTTCACGCAGAATGTGAACACGATAATCGGCCTGCGGATTCCGTCCATAACGCCACGACAGGTAATCAGCTGTACGGACTGTACGCAGGCCAAACGGCCGCCGGTTCATCTCATGCGAGCGCATGACAGCGATGATTTCACCGTGGTCTTCCCATTCGACCCAACGCGGTAGTTGGGCCTCATCAGGATACCAGGCAGGCATCACCGGACCTGCCCCAGACTTGCCTTTGATCAGAGCCCAAACTATTCTCGACGGTTCAAGCGGTCGAATATATAACGGTACTGAGCCAATATCGCACCAACCCATTTTAAGATAGCCCGGAGCGCTGTTTTGATTGGGCGTATTAAAGACAAGATCGACCCCATCGGCTTCCAAGTTTTTCACTGCTTGCAGCGTCAGCTGCTTGAAAATCCCCTTTCCTCGCCATGCATCAGCAGTCACTGTATCCACGGCCCGGACAGCCGTCAGCTCTGTTGTACCGAACAAGAAGCGCCATTGCATAAAGCTGCGCACTGCTATCACCTCTTCCTGAACATTGGCAATTGTTCCCAGACTCATTCCAAATGGATTCTCGATATGTTTCCAGCGCCAATACTTTTCAGTTTTACGCGTGGCCGCATTACCCGGCAGTGAAGAGCGAACCACATCCAGGACGGCCTGACTATCCAGGTGACCAGACAGTGCACCCATCTCCCAGCAATCATCCTTCATGCCCCCCCCTATTGATTGATAAAAAAGAACTTATCCCCTTCGATTCAGACGCAGCAATCGTGAACCACGCAAGAATTCCATCAAACCATCTATTTTGATTTGCTAGCATTTGCAGTTTGCCAAACAGCCCGATATGCCGAAATCATTGATGCAAGCGAGAAACGTTCTTCGATTCGCATTCTTGCTGCACATTTCCGTTTGTTCCACACATGACCGTTATTTCGTTCAACAAGCGCTGATAAAATGGCTGCAGCCAGAGCACTGGGTGCGTTGGCGGGCACCACCCAACCAGTATCCCCAACGATCAGCGCAGCATCACCCACATCCGTCGTCACACAGGGTGTACCACAAGCCATGGCTTCCGCCAGCACATTGGGAAAACCTTCGCTTACACTCGACATCACATGCAAATCCAGTGCGCTCATGACAGCAGGAATATCGGTTCGTGGTCCAGCAAGCAATACCGTCCCACCCAAACTATATTGCATGATCATGGCTTTCAATTCTGAATTCTCTGCGACCATGCCCGGCCCAACAAGCAGTAGGCGCACACCGGCCCAAGTCCGGCGAATCAAGGCAAACGCCGCCAACAATGTATTGTGGTCCTTGAGTGGATGACAACGCGCGACATACCCCAGAAGTGGCACATTCTCAGGAATACCTAACTCATCCCGAATTTTTTTGCCGCCTGCTACATCCGGTGTAAAGCGTGACAGATCGCAGCCATTACCGATCACCACCATCCGCGAGGGGTCATAACCCATGGCAGCATGAGTTGCCGTGGCCCGTTCGGCACAGCAGACAATTTTGTGTGGCATCCAGCGCGATAAAAGCGCACAGATTTTTGCCACCATAATCGTACTGCGTCGGGATTTATCAGGCACCAGATCCGTATGGCGGATATTCCAGAAAATTGCCTGGTTCCCCGCCAAGCGACCGATCACGCCACCCAGAAGGTCTGCGTGATACATCCAGGTCTGGATCACAGTCGGTCGTATCTGACGGATCAGCTTCCACAACCGCAAAAGACCGGCTGGGGTGATCTTTCCCCTTGGCATGTCAAGCGTATGGACCCGCACGCCAGCAGTCGATAGCAATGGACCGTATTTTCTGGAATCTGTAAGGCAGATCACCTCATGCTGTTCCGGATTTTGAATACACAACCGGTAGAGCACGGATTCCGCACCGCCATTGCCAAGAGTAGTAATGATGTGAAGTGTTGCAATATTCATAATTGGCTATTTTTTGGCATGGGAGATTCTGGGCTCGCCTCTGCAATCATTGTCAGAAAACAAAAATACTCCCATTGGATACGTGATTATTTATAAAAAATATTTCAATAATCACCTCATCTGGTTAAATGATATTTAACCAAAACAACCACTGAAGAGCGGTATATGCCACAAAGGCTGCTAGTATCAGTGGCCGAATCCCACGATCTATTGTCAATACGCTTGAAACGAGAAAAGGGAACATGGTTGCGAGAAAGCGGGTTGAGTAGCCACCGGTAAAAAGATTTGTCGTAACCAGTGAAAGAATGACTGCGGAAATAGACTGTGCTTTGCTCAACGCATGTTTTTTTGCGTGCAAAATGAGCGCAACCAGTAATCCGGCCCAAAAAGAAATATATAAAAAAGTACTCGATTGATCCGGATAATGGACTCTGCGGTCTCCCAGAAGTGTCAGAATAATTTCCCGGAGAGGACCAATCAGCAGGGAAATAAAAACCCCCAAGCCAACAAAAATCCCTATCGCGACCAACCCACTTTTGCCATGCCTGGCCATATATCGTTGACCAAAATACGCAAATGCATTGATCGCGATGAATATCGATGCTGCAGTATGAAATAACAAAGCGATGCCGGTGAAAACGTATGCCAGCAAAGATCGGCGCACGAGAAAAGCTGCCCCTAGGCAAGCAATCGCAAGTGCCGATCGAAACTGGGAAAAAGCAAGATCAATCACGAGTGGGTTGATCAACAACAACAGAGATAACGCACCATGCTGCTTCACCAGGTAAAGTGAAAAAACCGTGAGCAAGAAGGCAGAGATCCCGAGAAATATATAATCCAAAGGTATTTCCAGCTCATGCACCAGGAAGTGCACCGAGAAATGCCAGAGAAATTCATGGATGAAATAATCGATCACACTTTCGAATTCACGGAATTCAAGAATCAGTTTTCCATACTGGAAATACTCATAGTAAACCTGTTTATCCAGAAATACCTCACCTCGCAGCACCTCCCAAGGAATGGACAGCATGGCTGCGATGAATATCAACATGCATGCATACTGCAGATATGCTTTATTCACTCTCATCGGCAGGCTCAGCAATAGATTGTGTTGCCGGGGCGGCCCTTAAACAATTCATCCTCGTAGGTATCCAATATTTTAGAGGGCGAAAATACCTCCAAGCGATCACTGAAATTGACTGACTGCTGTTCATCGAGATTCTTGATGATTGAATCAGCAAGTGCCTCGTCATTACCAACCGGAACCAGCTCCCCCCATTTGCCGAGCTCAAGAATCTCACTCGGACCACTTTTACAGTTGGTGCTGACAACTTTTGTTCCACATGCCATCGCTTCTAGTAAGACAGTGGGCAAACCTTCCCATGCTGATGACAATACAAATAACTGCGCACGCCTCATATACTGAAAGGGATTGTTTGCAAAGCCGGGCATGGATACACAATCATCAAGACCAAGCGTCTTGACCAGCGCCCCTAGTTCATTGCGGCATTCCCCTTCACCAAGAATCACAAGTCTGGCAGCTTGTTTTTGCCTGACTCGCGCAAATGCGCGAATCAATGTCTTATGATCCTTGGCGGCTGTGAGCCTGCCAACCGCGAGCACAATAGGCAAACCGACCTCCCGGAACCATGGGTGTTCGGGTGGTTCCAGACTGAGCCGCCGGATGTGTTCACAGTCAATTGGGTTGTAGATAACGCGCACAGCATTTTGCGACACTCCAATACGCTCCGAAAGTGCGTGAGCCGATCCCTCCGAAACGGCGACAATGGAATCCGCAAACCGGTATGTTTTTGTCATCATAAAGGGGAGCAAACGGGAACGTCCTGTACGCTTTCTAATGACTTCGTCACTCAGGGTACTATGCTCCGATACAACCAGACGCGTCCTGACGCCGCTCAGCTGCTTGGCAACCGCAGCAATCACGTTTGCGTGCCCGAGTGCCGATAACATGGCCATCGGTCGAGACCGGCGAAAATATCGCATCAAAGGCAGCAAACTCAATGCCACTCGACTTGAGCCTAGATCGACCACCCGAACGTTAGCCGCCACTTCCTCAAGATATGGCCCCACTGCTTGCGAAAGGACAAGATCTGTCCTGAACCCTCGCGCTGCAAAACCATTAGCCAGCGTGACCATGACGCGCTCTGCACCCCCTCCCCTCAATGAGGGGATGAAGATGGCAATATGTTTAGTCATGAGAAATATCTCCGTAAGACTTCGCTACGATACCCCCCGGCATCGATCGCGAGCACAGCGCAGCCAAAAGTCACCACGCCCAGGATAACCTGGCCCAACAACACAAAAAAACCTGAATAAGCGAGTGTCGGTGACAGCACCAGGGCCATGAGTATGGTGGAAAGAAATATCTTTAATGCATCCTGCCAAGGCAATGGCAACAGAAAATATTTTAGTGAAATGAAGCCGCTCAGCAATAACGCCAAGCCATAGGCAATAGCAGTCGCATAGGCTGCGCCTAATACACCGAATTCGGGGATGAGCAGGATATTGAGCATGAGATTGGTACCTGCCGCTGCAGCAACAATCCAAGTCTGGATGATAGTCCTTCGGCCTAGCTGAAAAGCAAGATCGAAATAATAGGCCCGGAAACCGGCAAAAAGCACCGATATCGCCACCCATGGAAGGAGGGATGCCGCTTCTTCACGGAAATCTGCACCCAGAACAATATCCGCGATATGACTCGAAAGCAGCATGAATCCTGCGATAGATGGCAAGCCAATACTCAGCAATAAAATTGCATTTCGGCGCAGCTGTTCTCGTGCCGCTGCCGCCCCATGCTGCTCGAGTGCACGCACTGCCAGCGGATATGCTGCCAGATTGATCGTGCTCAATAAAATTGTCAGCGTATGGCTACCGAGATCATACGCCGCTGAATAAAGCCCGGCGGCGGCTTCATCCAGGAAATATACGATCAGGAAGCGATCCGAAGTACTGATGATATATCCAAGCGCGAACGTGGCAGTAAGCGGCATGCCGTACTTCAGGAAACTCACAAACAACTGGTTCGATGGCCGGGTGAGCGCTTTGATCCATGGTTTCCACCCCCATATCAGACCGACAATGAGCAAAGCGGCCAGCATGCCAAGCAAGGGGCCAAATTCACCAAGCCCCCACATCACGAAGCAAACACCCAGCACCAGTGCGGTTACGGCCTTTGTCGCTGCCACCATACCGTAATGCCTGGGTTGAAGCGAGCTACGGGCCAGCTCCAGATTGAGATCGATCCAGGCATGCATCCAGAGTAACGGGATGGCAAGTGCGATCAGATTTTTCCAGGAGGTCTCCGCCCACAGCAAAATAATAGTGGTGCCCAATAAACCAGTAAGAAAAACTATGCCAGCAAAAGCACACAAGAGAGTGCCCAGTACGGGAACCGGATTGGTGAGGTGCGACGGTAGAAATCGAAGCAATGAGGATCTGAGCCACTGGAAGAAAACGACATTGAAGAAGCTTATTCCAGCAATGACTAATGCATAGCGCCCGTATTCATCGGGATTGAGCAGGCGCGTGTAAATTGCAAGTGCGGCAAAATTCACCAGACCCGGGCCACCGCGTGCCAGCAGATAGGCGATACTATGTCTCAACAGCATTGGCGTCTAGGTCGTATGAAGTTAGTCTGGACAAGCAACAGGGTTTTTTTTATCAGCTATCTGTTGCCAGCCAATATATGGGCACTTAAACACGCAGCAGATCCTGATTGCAACTGCTGACAGTTCAACTGTAACCATTTCTGGTTCGGAACATTCCAGTGAAGATAACTGTTTTTGCCCTACTATTCGCCACTTGCAAAACCCTGTATTCGTTGCACCATATATCTTGAAGGGCGTGCAAGGTATGGCAGGCAGATGATCCTGGTTTCCTCAGTTGGGCACTTGCTGGAAAATGAGCATCATGAACTACTGCATATTTTCTTAAAGCATACTTCAATCTTTGAATACGTTGGCTTCGGGGCGGTTAGCGGCATGCCCGACACCTGCAAAAACCGAATATTCTATTCCGCCCAACTGAGAAATCCAGCATGCACAATCTGCCGCCATTCACAGAAGAACCCTTCCATAACAACCGGATGCAGACTGGCTATCACAATGTGATTCGGCATATTTTTTTAGGCTGTTACATGCCGCTTTGATTGTACTTACGGAAAATCAAAATTGTTCAGCAAGATACTCATGGTTTGTGTCGGCAATATCTGCAGAAGTCCGATGGCTGAAGGGATCCTGAAACACGCGTTGGATGAAAAAGGCAAAACTGGCTATTTCGTCAGCTCCGCCGGACTGGGGGCGTTGACGGGACAGCGCGCTGATCCAAACACCCATCAACTCTTGCTGCAAAAAGGGATAGATATTTCCGCCCACCGCGCCCGTCAAATATCGAGTGACATGATTCGCAACGCCGATCTCATTCTGGTAATGGAAGCATGGCAAAAAACCGCGATTGAAACACGCGAGCTCAGCGCGAAAGGCAAAGTGTTTCGCCTGGGAAAATGGGGGAAATTTGATATTGACGATCCTTATCAGAAAGAATTATCGATTTTCATACAGTCGATGACACTTATCGAACAGGGTGTAACGCAATGGGTCGAGAAATTGTAATCCCAGCCCGGTATAGATTGCATGCAATTCCATCGGGCTACTCAAACTTCCATTAAATGATTTGTCATAAAAAGCCTGTCTTCTATCCAGCATGAATTTACGGCAAGTAAGAACTTATTTATGCATCCTGGCCTTATGCCAGGTGGCTGCCTGCACGATCGTGCCCGGGCAGCACGTAAGACAATTTGCCAGGCAGTCCAGCGTGGAAATGCCGACCAAAGAAAATGATGAAGTCATTCTCGAGAAACTCAACATCCAGACTATCAATGCCGAGCTGATCATCGAGCTCGAAAAGAACTACAGTAATTTCAGCCTTGCCCCTGACAATGTTGCCAACCACTATTTCGATTACCGGATAGGTTCGAAAACCGTCAAAGGCGTGCCTACCGAGGATGAGCCTTACACACAATATCGAGTCGGCCCACGGGACATTCTCAACATTACTGTATGGGATCACCCTGAACTGACTATCCCGGCTGGCCAATTCCGTTCAGCCGAGGCGGCAGGTAACGTGGTGGGCGAGGATGGCACATTTTTCTATCCCTATGTCGGCATCGTCCAGGCTGCAGGCCGCACAGTCGAAGAAATTCGCGAAGAATTGACCCGGCGGCTATCGAAATACATAGAGTTTGTACAGCTGGATGTCAGGGTGGCCGCCTATCGCAGTCAGCGGGTGTATGTGGTGGGGGAAGTCACGCAGCCCGGCATTCAACTGGTCAAAGACATTCCGCTGACCGTACTAGAAGCGATCAACAATGCCGGCGGCGTGAATCATGAAGCTGATTTGCGCAATATCACACTGACTCGCGACAACAAAACCTACAGCATCAATTTGCTAAGCCTCTATGAAGGTGGCGATATTACCCAGAATGTATTGCTCCAACATGGGGATGTGCTGAATGTGCCCGATAGCGCGTTGAATAAGGTGTTCGTATTGGGCGAAACCAATTTCCGGGTCCTGGGCGGTGCGGGAATGGGCCGTTCACGCAGCCTCGTCATGCACAAGGCGCGCATGACTCTGACCGAAGCGCTCAGTGAGGCAGGTGGGCTTGACCAGGAAACTTCCGATGCAGCCAGAATCTTTGTTTTCCGCGGAGGGCTGGGCAAACCGGAGATCTATCACCTGGACGCAAAATCACCTGACGCCCTGCTACTGGCAGACCGTTTCCCGCTTCAACCGCGGGATGTCATCTACGTTGACCGGGCCGAAGGCATACGCTGGAATCAGATTATTGGACAGATACAACCTACGATCAATCTGTTGAATGCTTTCGATGGCGCACTTAGAGTCCAGCCCTTCCTGAAACAGTAATCACTGGTCCTGAATAGAAAACATGGCCATTCAGATGAAGCTCAATGCAATTTTATGAACCGGACGCAAACAATGACATACTCAATACCTGAAGCCCCACCAGCCATTTTGCCCAAGGCCAGTCCTGATTATCCTATCAACCGTAATGGCGACGAAATTGATCTGGGTGAACTGCTAGGCACCTTGGCGGATAACAAGGGATTGATTGTAGCAATCACGTTAGTCGCGCTCTTCTTCGGTATCGCCAAGTCTTTGCTGGATCAACCGGTATACAAGGCGGATAGTCTGCTGCAGGTCAAGGAAAATACGCAATCGATGGCCGGACTAGATTCACTGACTGGATTCCTTGAGACCAAAACACCAGTACAGGCTGAAATTGAATTGATTAAATCGAGAATGATATTGGGCAAGACCATCAAAAATCTCCATCTCGACATTATTGCAGAACCCAAATATTTCCCGCTGATTGGGAAAGCCATTGCCCGTTGGTACCAGAAACGCAACGGCAGCGATATTCTCTCCGATCCACTGTTCGGATTCGACCATTTCGCTTGGGGAGGCGAAGTCATTCAAGTCGACACACTTGAAGTGCCGAATAACTGGAAAGATGAGGAAATCGTTATACAAGCCATGGCAAATGACCGATTCAAGCTCATTTTTCAGGATGAAATAATTCTGGAAGGTGAAGTTGGTAAACTGGCCCATGCTCAGCAAGCCAATCGCAAGCAGCCAGTGAAAATATTTGTCGCACGCTTGCAGGCACGCCCGCACACACGCTTCGCACTGGTACAACGCTCGGAGGGCGAAGCAATCCGTCGATTGAAAGAAAGCATTTCCATCAGCGAGAAAGGTAAGGGTACTGGCATTCTCGAACTGGCGATCGAGTCGAGTAGCCCGGCAGCAGCTGTACGCATCATCAATGAAATTGCCAATACCTACCTGCAGCAAAACGTCGAGCAGAAATCTGCCGAATCACAGAAAACCCTGGCGTTTCTGGAGAAGCAATTGCCCGAACTCAAGGAACAACTAGAAACGGCTACCTCCACTCTGAATGATTACAGAACCCATAAGGGTTCCATCGATCTGGACCTGGAAACCCAGAATATCCTGCGCGGTACAGTTGAGCTGAATACTCAGCTCACCTTATTGCAACAAAAACGGGATGAATTACGCCAGAGATTCACGGAATCTCACCCGAATGTCGTGGCGATAGACAAACAGATCAGCCGGCTACAAACGCAAATCAGCGCTTACGAGAAAAAAATCGGGTTGCTGCCAGAAACCCAGCAAGTCATATTGAGGCTATCGCGAGATTTGAAAGTCAGCACGGAACTCTATACCACTTTGCTCAATCATGCCCAAACCATACGCGTAGCCAAAGCAGGCACCGTTGGCAATGTCAGGATTATCGATTATGCCCTGCCACTCGACGAACCGGTTAGACCCAAGAAACTGCTGATCATAGCCATCGCATTGGCTGCGGGATTAATTCTGGGCATTGTGGCTGCATTCATCCTCCGATCACTTAATCGAGGCGTCAAGGATCCCGATTTAATCGAAAAAATCCTGCATATACCTGTCTACGCAACCATCCAGCATAGCAAGAATCAGAAAATAATCGATAAAAGACTGAAACATGCGCACCCCTCGGCCAGTAATTCCGCGCCTCTACTCTTGTCCCTGCAATACAAAGAAGATCTTGCGATGGAAAGTCTGCGCAGTTTGCGCACCACCCTGCATTTTGCCTTCCTGGAAGCGCATAACAACATCATCATGATTACCGGCCCCAGCCCCGGAATTGGCAAAACCTTCGTCGCTGTCAATCTTGCCGTAGTCATGGCGGATGCCGGCAAGAAGGTATTGCTGATCGACGGAGATTTGCGCAGGGGTGTAGCCAATAAACATTTGTTTCAGGAAAGAGCAAACGGCCTGTCTGATCTCATTACGCATTCCATTGGGATAGAAGAGGCCATCAAATCCATCCCATTGGCAAACATTGATTTCATTCCCACCGGAGCCATCCCTCCGAATCCTTCGGAACTGTTGTTGCATGAACATCTCAGGCAACTTCTGGATAACGTGAGCACACGATATGATTTGGTGATTATCGACTCACCACCGATTCTGGCAGCTACCGATGCGGCAATTATCGGTCGCCTGGCAAGCGCAACACTTATGGTAGCCAAAGCTGGCGCGCATCCGATAAGAGAACTTGAACAGAGTACCCGAAAACTCGTTCAGGCTGGCGTCAATCTGAAAGGCATTATTTTCAATGATATTCCCGAAACTTCATCACGCCATAGTTATGGCAGGTATGTTTATCAATACCATTACCAAAGTGAAAAATAAATCGACAACAGGATGTGATTAACTATTTGATTTAGCTCGGCTGTCCTGAAAGCTATTTGGAAATACCTGTCTGGGGTCAGTCACCCTGGCATAAAGCCAATCATGGTGCTGCCATTTTCCCAGCAAGCGCCTAGGAGGCTGTTTGGAAACGCTGGCCGTGAGTAATCATACCGCTGCATAATACGTGTCAATACGCACTGCTTTTTCTAAAAACTATCGGCAACCTCCACCGCTGCCTGCTTGCAAGGCACTCAGCATCAAGGCCAGGTTGACATTGGGCTGGATTGCTTCGCTGCGCGCTCGTCACGAACAGTAAAATGACCCCTATCCTTGGCGAGGCCCAACGGACCGGGCCCATCCAGATGCTCTCCGGCAACCCTATCTCGACACAATGACGATAATGTTGACGGCGCTGACCTAATACAGGAAATACCCAAACAGTCTCTCAAGGGCACCTCTAAAAATCCATATTTCGTCACAATACGTCGTTGTTCACAAAAAATGTCTCCTTACATATCAATCATATGCTGCGTCAACATTTTTTATTCTCGCCTCGTCTTGTTTAAAACTCTGAATTTTTAGAGGTACCCTTAAGCATGTAATAGAAACTGAGGCCAGTGGCGCCATAAACATTATTTAGCCATTTGCTTTTCCCGGATTTCATCCAGCGTTTTACAATCGATGCAGAGCGATGCAGTCGGCCTGGCTTCCAATCGCCTCAGACCAATCTCGACGCCGCATTTCTCGCAGTAACCATAATCACCCGAGTCAATTTTATGAAAGGTCTCATCGATCTTTTTTATCAGCTTACGCTCGCGATCACGGTTACGTAATTCCAAGGCCATATCGGATTCCTGGCTGGCCCGGTCGTTGGGATCGGCAAAGATCGTTGCCCCTTCCTGCATCACATGGACTGCACGGTCTATTTCCCTGCATAATTCAGCTCTCTGGACCTCCAGTATTTTTCGAAAATGCAACAGCTGCTCGGGACTCATATACTCCTCACCCTTTTTTGGCTCATAAGGAGCTATCGATTTATGTGACTCTAATTGCATGTTCATGCTCTGCAACACTCCTGATTATTATATATAGGGGAAAAATAGAACCGCTCATCAATACCAGAAAACCCCATTATTATCAAGTGGCGCGAAACATATCACATGCCTCACCTCATCGATGGCGCAGCAGCCAAGAAGCCCAGAGTAATCTCTCGTCAGTTTTATAGTGCATAAGCGCACCCTGCGCGCGAGGGTTGCTGCCATTGAAAACGCTATGTCAAACCGGCGTAGCCCACAGATCATGAGTATCGGTTCGGGTAATGCGCACATCGATCCAATCCCCTACCTTGAGTGGCAAGCCGCTATCGATATAAACCAGTCCATCGATTTCCGGTGCATCAGCAGAACTACGGCCTATCGCACCATTCTCATCGACTGTATCCACCAGCACTCGGAGTGTCTGGCCTAATTTACCTGCCAGCCGCTCCCGGCTAATCGCCTCCTGCAATTGCATCAGGCGCGCCAACCGTTCCTGCTGCAATTCGGGAGGAATAGGATCAGGCAGGGCATTGGCAGCAGCCCCCTCAACCGGAGAGTACGTAAATGCCCCCACCCGATCGAGTTGTGCCTGCTCGAGGAAAGTGAGCAGTTCCTCGAATTCCTGCTCGGTCTCTCCCGGAAAACCGACGATGAACGTACTGCGTAACGTAATCTCGGGACAAATCGCCCGCCAGTGCTTTATCCGCGCCAGTACATTCTCGCTGTTGGCCGGACGCTTCATTAACTTCAAGATACGCGCATTGGCATGCTGAAAAGGAATATCCAGATAGGACAGAAGCTTGCCTTCAGCCATCAGGGGAATCAATTCATCGACATGCGGGTAGGGATAAACATAATGCAAGCGTATCCAGATTCCTAACTCTCCAAGCACTTGGGCCAGTTCGGTTATCCTTGTTCGGACCGGCCTTCCCTGCCAGAATCCAGTCCGGTACTTGATATCCACGCCATAGGCGCTGGTATCCTGAGAAATGACCAGCAGTTCTTTGACACCGGCATCGGCCAAGTTCTGCGCCTCCTGCAGCACCTCACCAACTGGCCGGCTGACTAAATTCCCGCGCATGCTGGGAATAATGCAAAACGTACAGCGGTGATTACAACCCTCGGAAATCTTGAGATAGGCATAATGCTTGGGTGTCAGCCTAATACCCTGAGGGGGCACCAGATCCAGGTAAGGATCATGTGGCTTGGGCAGATGATGATGAATGGCTTCCATCACCTCCTCGGTCGCTTGAGGCCCGGTCACGGCCAGCACTTTGGGATGTATTTGCCGAATGATGTCGCTCTTGGCGCCAAGACATCCTGTGACCACCACTTTCCCATTTTCGGCCAGGGCTTCACCGATCGTTTCCAGCGACTCAGCAATGGCACTATCGATAAAACCGCAGGTATTGACCACAACCAGATCGGAATCAGCATAACTCGATGAAATCAAATAGCCTTCTGCGCGCAAGCAAGTCAAAATACGCTCAGAATCAACGGTCGCTTTAGGGCATCCCAGCGAAATAAAACCAACCCGTGGAATTTTGGGTTGCAAACTTGAAGCAAGTGTCATTCAGTTTCCAGTAATAAAA